>NZ_SMMD01000871.1 GCF_009711475.1 Fulvivirga aurantia | reverse complement strand
TGATAAGCGAGATGACCGTAGAGACGATAAAAAGAGCAGCAAAAAAGAAGGTAACATTACCGACTTTGATGGTGTAATTGAAAATGAAGGTGTATTGGAGATCATGCAGGATGGCTACGGCTTCCTTAGATCTTCTGATTACAACTACCTGGCCAGCCCAGATGATATTTATGTATCGCCTTCTCAAATAAAATTATTTGGTCTTAAAACAGGTGACACTGTAAAAGGCCAGATAAGACCACCTAAAGAGGGAGAAAAGTATTTTGCTCTATTAAGAGTGAGTAGCGTAAATGGCAAAACTACTGATGAGATCAGAGACCGTGTGCCATTCGAATACCTGACGCCACTTTTCCCTGAAGAAAAAATTAAACTCAGCAACAAGCCTAGCGATTACTCTACCAGAATTTTAGACCTTTTCTCACCAATAGGTAAAGGACAAAGAGGTATGATCGTAGCACAGCCTAAAACAGGTAAAACTGTATTATTAAAGAATGTGGCTAACGCTATCGCTGAGAATCATCCTGAGTGTTACCTGATCATCTTACTAATCGATGAGCGTCCTGAGGAAGTAACTGATATGGCCAGAAGCGTAAAAGCTGAAGTTGTATCTTCTACTTTTGACGAGCAGGCAGATCGCCATGTAAAAGTATCGAGCATGGTACTAGAAAAAGCCAAAAGAATGGTTGAGTGTGGTCACGATGTGGTTATTTTACTTGACTCTATCACCAGACTGGCAAGAGCCTACAATACAGTAGTACCTTCTTCTGGTAAAATTCTATCTGGTGGTGTTGATGCTAACGCTCTGCACAAGCCAAAAAGATTCTTTGGAGCAGCGAGAAACGTAGAAAACGGTGGATCACTTACCATCCTGGCTACAGCACTTATCGAAACTGGCTCTAAAATGGACGAGGTTATCTTTGAAGAATTTAAAGGTACTGGTAACATGGAACTGCAGCTTGATAGAAAACTTAGTAACAAGAGGGTTTACCCTGCTATTGATGTACCTGCTTCTGGTACAAGAAGAGAAGACTTACTCATGAGCGATGAAGAAATGCAAAGAGTATGGATTCTACGTAAGTTTATGGCAGACATGAACTCAGGCGAAGCCATGGAATTCCTTCTTTCTAAAATGAAAGGAACCAGAAATAACGAAGAGTTTCTAATCTCAATGAATGGTTAATGATTTGAGAAATCCCTAAATACGAAAGCTGTCCCGGTTACGGGATGGCTTTTTTTATGTATTAACAGAAACTACTATGGCTCTAATGTATTTTCTTCTTTTTCTAGCTGGCCTTTTTGGCGGGTTTGTAGCAGGTCTGGCTGGCATTGGCACAGGCTTTTTACTTATCGTAATTATTCCTTTTGGGTTGCAGGCGTTAGGTATACCTGCAGATGAAATGGTAAAATTCACCATAGCCAATACCATTTTCGCCACTATGTGCTCATCCTTTATGAACAACCTTACCACTATTTCTAAAGGTAAATTTTATGGAAATGAATCTGTTTGGGCTGCAGGGGCAGCTGTGGTAACGGCAGCTTTACTTTTACAATTTGCTGTATTACGTATTGACTACCCAAAAGAAATTTACAATGCTATCATCATCTCATTCCTAATTTACGTGGTGATCAGATCGATCATCAAACTTAAGCGACCCGAAGAATCACTAGAAAAAATCACAAATTCCAAACTGGCAATCACTGGAGCTACAGGAGGTTTAGTTGCAGCATTTACGGGGCTCGGTGGTGGCTCAGTGGTTATGCCTCTGCTTTCCTTATGGCTCAAGATCGATATAAGAAAAGCCAAGGCGATAACTTATGCCATTATTTTCGCCATTGCTTTTGTGCTTACCATTGTAAATGTAAGTAATCAACCTGCTTTTGCCCCGGGTGTCGCCCATATGGGCTATATCATATTGCCAATAGCTTTACCACTAGCTGCAGGTGTTATTCTTGCCTCTCCGTTTGGGGTGCTCCTGAGCCACAGGGTTAAGCCTCAAATTATTTCATACGCCTTTATATCCATCATCATATTAGTCATTGCCCGTAAGAGCATCGAGTTATTTTTATAGGCTGAACGATTTTGCATTCTTTTTTGTAGAGAATTGTCACTAAATTTGAGCTATGAGTTTATTATTTGATGATTTTGCCAGCTGGAAGGCTTATTGTGAAGAAAAAAAGCAGACCCTTTTTGAGCCCGTACTAGAGTACGAAAAGGATCAAAAAGACCGGACTGAAAAACAGGTATGGGATGGATTGAATAATGCCTACACAGTAATGAAAGATGCTGTAAAAACAGGCCTTAAAGAAGACATGACCTCGAGGTCTGGCATGATAAACAATGGTGCAAAAAAAGTTTATCAACATAAAAAAACAGTACTCTCTAAAGAATTTCAAAACCTTATTTCACGCGCCCTCGCGGCAAAAGAAGTAAACTCATGCATGGGTCGAGTGGTAGCAGCACCTACAGCAGGAGCATCTGGCATATTACCAGGTACTCTTTTTACACTACAGGAAATTCACGATATACCTGACAAGAAGATTTTGGAAGGCCTGTTGGTAGGAGCTGGAATTGCACTTATTATAGAAAAGAAAGCTTCTTTAGCCGGAGCAGTCGGTGGTTGTCAGGCAGAGACCGGAAGCGCTGCAGCCATGGCAGCGGGTGCTATTGTGTATTGTCTCGATGGAGATATCGATCAGGTTTTCAATGCCGTTGCAATTACCATTCAGTGTATGTTAGGCTTAGTTTGCGACCCTGTTGCCGGCTTAGTAGAGGTACCTTGCGTGGTAAGAAATGCCAGTGCAGCAGCCATCGCCAACTCATCGGCTCAAATGGCTCTTGCAAATCTTAGCGGGGTTATACCTGTAGATGAATGCATAGATGCCATGGGTGAAGTAGGGCAAAGTATGGAAAACCGCTATAAAGAAACGGCCATGGGCGGTCTTGCAGCTACCAAAACAGGTCAGAGCATTTCTAAAAAGGTGCTCATTCAGGATATTGAAATACTACCTGACGAGGATACAGACGAAAGCTAAGGAGTGCTATAACCGGGTAGTATTTTGGGGCCGAATAGGTAAATCGCACTTGAAAATATTACGGCCCAGACTACAGCCCAAACGAACATCCAACTAATAATTTTCTTTTTTGGACTACCAAAACTGGTAAGTAAAACAGTACCTCCAATCGGAGTAAAAATAATTGGAGTCAGACAAGTCACTCCTATAAGCCCGTATTTATTCCAGATTTTTACAAATCTTCGATTTCTAGGTGTAAACACCCTACGCTTCCTAAATATTCTTTTGAGTACTTTCTCTCTCAAGAGCTGACCTAAAAATGTAAAAAGTAATACACTGGTCATCGTACCTGCTACTGTAATTGCAATTGTGACAAACAAGCTAAATCCACTGGCATAACCCAGTGTGGGTCCTGCAATAAATTTTACCATGGTCAGTAAATAGACCGTCAAAATCTTGAGTATTTCTTCTAGCATTAATTAAGCTATAACAGTATATGTGTAGTAAACATATATAGATAAAAGTATAATACCCGAGACCCGGGTCATTAATCTTTTATAAAGCATCATTGGAAGAATGATAAGCGTTACTCCCAGCATGGCCACCATGTCATGCTCCAGGATTTCTTCACTCACGTGTATGTTTTGGATGATACTGGTAATACCTAAAATAGAAAGGACATTGAAAATATTTGAGCCCATAAGATTACCCAGGGCCAGGTCAGTTTCTTTTTTAATTGATGCTACTATAGCTGTGACTAATTCTGGCAGACTGGTACCGAGTGCAAGTACCGTAATACCAATTACCCGCTCACTTACTCCTAAAAATGAAGCTAAATCCTTCGCTCCCCCAACAAACCAATCCGCCCCGAAATAAAGGCCCGCACACCCACCAACGATATACACAATGTCCATCCATAGCTTAGAACTTTCATCTGGCAGGTCAAGATCTTCTTCAAGTGCCCGTATTGCCTTGGTTTCTTTTCGGGATTTTCTAATGATGTAAAACGTGTAGACAATAAGTAGGCCTATAAATATAACGCCCTCATAGGTAGAAATTAGGTCATCCTCTTTTACCACAAAATACAAAAGCAGTGCACTACCCATAGTTACCGGCCAATCTAGCTTGATGGTATCGGCCTGCACTCTTATAGAACCAATAATGGCTGTCACGCCTAAAACCAAGGCCAGATTACAAATATTTGAGCCTACAACATTGCCCATTGTCATATCAGGGCTGCCATCGAGGGCAGCTTTCACACTTATCAATAACTCTGGGGCTGAAGTACCAAAAGCGACAATGGTAAGCCCTACAACCATAGGAGAAATATGTGCTCTTAACGCTACGCTTGATGCCCCTCGTACCAGGAAGTCTCCCCCCAATATGAGCACAAAAAGGCCTACAATAAGCATCAAAATGTTAAGCAGCATATATTCTATATTTTCTCACCGTAGCTCAAATCACCAGCATCTCCCAAGCCTGGTATGATGTAGGAACGTGTATCAAGTTTATCGTCCAAGGCATAAACCCAAACGGTGTAGTCAATATTCAAACAATCAGAAATATAGTCAATTCCTTCAGGAGCAGCAATAGCAGCCGCCACATGTATGTGTGCTGGTTTGCCATAAGCCAGGAGCTTATTCACAGTTTTTACCAACGATTTACCTGTGGCCAACATGGGGTCTGTCAAGATTACCACTCTATTATCCAGATTAGGAACTGCCAGGTAGTCTAGCTGAATCTCTATATCCTCTCCTTCCTCACGGTAAGCGCCTACAAACCCACCATCAGCCTGATCAAAAATATCTATAAACCCGTTGTAAAAAGGCAGTGCTGCACGTAATATGCCTATTACTACCGGTTGGTTTTTTAACAAATTGACTTTAGCTAATCCCAACGGGGTCTCTACTGTTTCCTCTTTATATTCTAAAGATTTAGAGATTTCAAAGGCCATATACTCACCTAGCCTTTTAAGGTTATACCTAAATTTACTACGGTCGTTTTGGATACTTTTATGCCTCATTTCATACATGAAATGGCTGGCAATAGAGTGATCTTTATTAAGAATATTAATCATTAAAAAACGGTCGCAAAAGCTTCTATTTTAAAAAAATTCAAGTTAAATAAAATTTGCTTAGATACACTTTTTTTACCCTAAATTCTAAGTATTATTTAACTCCACTCTGTTTGTAAGTGATAATCTTGCAAGTAGTGCCTCTGCTCTGTAGCTTCGCATATTGATCGACAATTACTGAAGTAGAAGTAAGCTAAAACATTCCCTTCTCTATGCAATTATTACATGACTTATGTCAAATTCATGCACCCTCTGGGGAAGAGGTCCACGTGAAAAATTTTCTGATAGACTATGTAAAATCTAATCAGGAGTCGTGGGTAAGGCAACCTGAGATAATAGAAGGAGATGAATTACAAGATTGCCTGATACTGAAATTTGGCAACCCAAAAACTGCCATCTTTGCTCATATGGATTCTGTTGGCTTTACAGTAAGGTACCAAAATCAACTTGTGCCTATTGGCGGCCCTGATGTGCAGACCGGCTATAAATTAGTTGGCGAAGACTCTCTCAGTTTGATTGAATGTGAATTGGAAGTGAGTAAAGACAATCAGCTTTTTTACAAATTTGGCAGAGCTATAGACACCGGCACCTCACTCACTTTTAAGTGCGACTATCAGGAAGACGAAGAATATGTAACCTCTTGCTATTTAGACAATCGATTGGGCATCTATAATGCACTTAAAGTGGCAGAAACTCTTGAAAATGGCGTGATTGTGTTCAGTGCCTGGGAAGAGCATGGTGGCGGATCTGTACCTTATCTGGGTAAGTACGTTTTTGAAAAATGGGGAGTTAAGCAAGCACTTATTTCAGACATTACCTGGGTAACTGATGGCGTACACCCAGGTGAAGGTGTGGTAATCTCACTCAGAGACCATAGCATACCAAGAAAGTCATTTATTGATAAAGTACGTACAATCGCTCAGGAAAGTGGTGTTGATTTTCAACTAGAAGTAGAGAGTTCCGGGTCAAGCGATGGTCGTGAGCTACAGCACTCCCCATATCCGTTTGATTGGTGCTTTATTGGTGCTCCTGAGCAGAATGTTCATTCTCCCGAAGAAACCGTTCACAAAAAAGATATTCTGAGCATGGTTGACCTATACAAAGAGCTAATGGCTCATTTATAGGCACTTCATTTAAAATTTAATCTTATATTTGCACGCCTTTTGTTCGACAAGAGGCATTTTTATTTTAAGCTATGGTAGTAAAAGACAAAGCATTTGAAAAGTATATAAGCAGTGAGGAGCTGGCCGAAAAAACGCGCGAAATTGCCGTAAGACTAAATGCGGATTATAAAGAAAAGCGACCTCTTTTTATAGCTATACTCAACGGCTCATTTATGTTTGCTGCCGACCTCATGAAAGAAATTAATATCGAATCAGAAATTTCTTTTGTAAAAGTAGCTTCTTATGAAGAAATGGAAAGCACAGGTAATGTCAAGCAGCTAATTGGCCTAAATGAAAACATTTTTAATAAAGATGTTGTAATCATTGAAGACATTATTGATACTGGCAGAACCATAGTAAAAATCCTCGAAGAGTTTAAATCTCTTGGAGCGAATAGCGTAGAAGTAGTCACCTTACTGCAAAAACCAAAATCAAATGAAGTAGGTGATCAGCTTAAGTATGTTGGTTTTGAAATACCAGATAAATTTGTCGTTGGCTATGGATTAGACTACGATGGGCTGGGAAGAAACTTGAAAGACATCTACCAACTCAAAGACTAATCGGCTAATTTCCTTTATATTTAGACCCTTAAAATTATTGCGATGTTAAATATTGTATTATTTGGCCCTCCTGGTGCCGGCAAAGGCACTCAGAGTGAGAAACTAATTAACAAATACAAACTCACTCATATATCAACAGGAGACCTGTTTAGAAAGCACTTGGGAGAGGGTACTGAGTTAGGAAAACTAGCTCAAAAATACATGGACGATGGATACCTTGTGCCTGATGAGGTTGTGATCGGCATGGTAGACGACAAGATTAAAGAGACTACTGATGCTAACGGATTTATTTTCGATGGCTTTCCACGCACAGTAAATCAAGCTGAGGCGCTAGACAAACTTATGAATGGTAAGGGCACGCCTATTTCAGGCATGATTGCTTTAGAAGTACCATTTGACGAGTTGAAAAAACGCCTTCTGGAAAGAGGTAAAATTTCTGGCAGAGCTGATGATCAAAGCGAAGAGAAAATAAATAATCGTATCAAGGTTTATCAAAGCGAAACTATACCGGTATCTGAGTTTTACAAGAAACAAGGAAAATTTACAGCTGTAAACGGTGTAGGATCTATAGACGACATTTTTGGTAAAATCTGTGGTGTAATTGACGGCTTACAGGTTCAGAACAACTCCTAAGAGTGGCCTCATCTAACTTCATCGATTATGTAAAATTTTGCTCACGCTCCGGTGCAGGTGGCTCCGGGTCTGTGCATTTTCGTAGAGAAAAGCACGTACCCAAAGGTGGCCCCGATGGAGGTAACGGAGGTCGTGGTGGGCATATCATACTCAAAGGCAATACCCAACTTTGGACATTGCTACACCTGAAGTACAAAAAACATGTAATTGCAGAAAATGGCAAGCCTGGTGAAGGAGGTCGAAGATCAGGGGCTGAAGGTGAGGATATAATACTTGAAGTGCCTCTGGGGACAATCGCCAAAGATGCCGAAACCGGAAAAAAGCTTTTTGAAATTACCGCAGATGGTGAAGAACAAATTCTTACAGAAGGAGGTCGAGGAGGCCTTGGTAATGAAAACTTCAAAACCTCGACACTGCAAACACCAAGATTTGCACAACCCGGAGAGCCTGGCAAAGAAGAGTGGGTAATTCTTGAACTCAAGCTTTTGGCAGATGTAGGGCTTGTAGGTTTTCCAAATGCCGGCAAATCAACATTGCTCTCAGTTTTATCAGCAGCCAAACCCGAAATTGCTGATTATCCTTTCACAACACTTACTCCTAACCTTGGAGTTGTAGCCTACAGAGATTACAAATCTTTTGTAATGGCCGATATACCGGGCATTATAGAAGGAGCCGCTGAAGGCAAAGGATTAGGTACTCGATTTCTAAGGCATATAGAAAGAAACGCAACGCTTTTATTTCTAATACCTGCCGATGCAGATGATATAAAGAAAGAATATCAAATCTTACTTGGCGAGCTTAAAAAATACAACCCCGAGCTGCTAGACAAACACCGCATTCTGGCCATTTCTAAAAGCGATATGCTCGATGATGAGCTAATAGCTGAAATGAAAGAAGAGCTGCCAGAAGATATTGAGACTACCTTCATCTCTTCCATTACACAAAAAGGCCTTCAAGAACTCAAAGACACGCTCTGGAAGGTTCTTAACAAATAATGTCATTTTGACATAACACACCTTTTGGCAAAGTAATTGTCGCCCTAATACCGAATTTTTATGAATCACGTAAGACAACGCAGTAATGAAAAAAGAGAATATTGACGAAAAAGACGTGCAAAGTACGGAAGAAGCCAATACTCAAGCTGCTGAAGCCGGTGAAACACCTGCAAACAGCGAAGATATAAAAGACAAAATAGAGGAAGAAACAGAAGAGGAAGCTACTGACAATGAAGAAATGTCGGAAGAAGAGAGCGAAATCTCACGCCTTCAGGACGAATTGTCAGAAAGTAAAGATAAATATTTGAGGCTCTATTCTGAATTTGAAAATTTCAGAAGAAGGACATCCAAAGAAAAATTGGATATGGTGCAGACAGCCAACGCTGAACTGATGGCTGACCTTATTCCTATTCTGGATGACTTTGAAAGAGCTATGAAGACATTGGGCGAGAAAGACGCTGACTTAAAAGCGGCTAAAGATGGCGTTCAGCTTATTCAAAACAAATTTAGCAAAGCTTTAGAGAGAAAAGGCCTTACCCCGATGGATAGCAAAGAGGGAATGGATTTCGATCCTGAGATACACGAAGCGATTACACAAATACCTGCACCTAAGCCAAAACTTAAGGGCAAGGTGGTAGACGTAATAGAAAAAGGTTACTTATTGAAAGATAAAGTGATCCGTTACGCTAAAGTTGTAATCGGAAGCTAAGTAAATACAGAAGAATGGCAAAGAGAGATTATTACGAAGTATTAGGAGTTGATAAGTCAGCATCTGCTGAAGAAATAAAAAAAGCTTATCGTAAAACAGCTATTAAGTACCACCCTGACAAAAATCCGGATGATGCTGAAGCTGAAGAGAAGTTTAAAGAAGCAGCAGAAGCTTACGAGGTACTGAAAGACCCGCAAAAGAAACAGCGATATGACCAATACGGACACGCTGGTATGAATGGCGGTGGCTTCGGTGGCGGAGGCATGAATATGGATGACATATTCTCTCAGTTTGGCGACATCTTCGGTGGTGGCGGTGGTAGCCCATTCGATAGCTTCTTTGGAGGTGGCGGTGGCCGAGGTGGTCGCAGACAAAGAAGAGGCTCTAACCTTAGAATAAAACTCAGCCTTACGCTCAAAGAAGTTGCTGAAGGTGCAGAAAAGAAAATAAAAGTAAACAGGCTGGTAAAAGCTGACGGAGTAACTTTCAAAACTTGTACCACCTGTCATGGTACGGGCCAGGTTAGGAAAGCCGTAAATACCATGCTCGGACAGATGGTTTCTACAAGCACCTGCCCTACTTGTAATGGTTCGGGTCAATTAGTAGACTCAAGACCTCCGGGTGTAGACAGCAGTGGCTTGCAGTCTAAGGAAGAGATTATTTCTGTAAAAATACCTGGTGGTGTGAGTGATGGCATGCAGCTGTCTATGTCAGGCAAAGGAAACGAAGCCCCTGGCGGTGGCCCAGCAGGAGATTTACTTATTGTAATCGAAGAAAAGAGTGATGATAAACTCGTAAGAGAGGGTAACAACGTAATATATGATCTTTACGTGAGCTTTATAGATGCTGCCTTAGGAGCATCAGTAGAAGTACCAACGATATCTGGCAAAGTGAGAATCAAAATTGAGCCGGGTACTCAAAGTGGTAAAATCCTCAGACTGAGAGGTAAAGGAATCAAAGATTTAAACGGTTACGGAAAAGGCGATCAGCTGATTCACGTAAATGTTTGGACGCCTAAAAGCTTAAGTTCTGATGAGAAAAATACACTCGAAGCATTGAGAGAATCATCTAATTTTCAGCCTCGACCTGATAAAAATGACAAAGGATTTTTCGAAAAAATGAAAGAATTCTTTTAACGAATAAAAGATCAATTATAACAAAAGCTGCAAATACCTGATTTGCAGCTTTTTTTGTGAATTTTTTTTCTGAATACCGTAACACTCATATAGCTTCTTCGTATTAAATGGTCATGCGGAGAAGAATTCTTATTCTGGGTGCGGGGATCATCAGTACTACCCTTTCTTTCTCACAAATAAAAAAACAGTTTTCTGTCGATAACGATAGAAAAGTTGAGAAAGTAGATTTAAAGTTTAAAGTAAATAGCGGTCAGTGTTTTATCAAACCAGGTGAAACATCAGATCTGCTTAATGTTTACAGCAATCAAGATTTTGATAGCTACTCTCATTCTTTTGAGAAAGAAACAAACCGGGAGACCTGCAAAATCAACTTAGCCCTTGAAGACAACAAATCACAGGGCCTCAGCCAATCTATATCTTACCGCATGTTTGGCAAATCTGAGAGTACTCCCGAAAAAATTTGGAAAGTATACCTTACCGAAGACAAGGCCTATAATTTGAATTTAAATTATGGCATTGGTCACGCTAATATAGATCTGTCTGGCTTATCTGTGGAAAAGCTCAAAGTCTTTACAGGTAGTGCAGATGTAGTGATCGATTATGAAAACGATGGTTACAACAAAGTAGAAATGGATACTTTTTATGTAAAAGTAGACCTGGGATCTGTAGCCGTTAAAAAACTAAACCTTTCTAAATCTAGAAATGTAGTAGCCGACATCGGTTTTGGAAATCTCACCTTAGACTTTAGCGATAAACCCGAAGTTGCAAGTAACATAAAGAGTAGCGTAGCTGCCGGCAATCTTCTGATCTTATTGCCTCCTGCCGAAACACCGGTGATGATAAAAGTTACAGACTCATGGCTCTGTCGCGTAAAGCTCACTAAGTCTTTTAAGAATTTAGGAAATAACACTTTCGTGAACGCTGCCTACACAAAGGACGCTGAGGATGTGCTTACTTTTAATCTTGATGTAAGTATGGGCAGCATTGAGTTTCGCGACAAATAGCTTCCAATCATCAGTTTAGTTACACCTTCAATTTCTTAATTTACCGCTTACTTTAAAGAGCCATCACGAGCTAATTTTTTGATTAATTTTAAAAAAGCTTTAATGTTTTGTGATATTATGCAGACATTATCGACTTATAACCTAATCAAAATTATTTTTAACAGTGGATGCACTCAAAGTAACCAACATTACCAAGCGATATGCCAACCACCTGGCACTTAATGGTGTAAGCTTATCGATACCAAAACAAGCTATTTATGGCTTACTAGGCCCAAATGGTGCGGGAAAAACTACCTTAATTAGAATTATAAACCAGATCATCGAAGCCGATGAGGGAGAGATCTTAATCAATGGTGAAAAACTCAACCAGGATCACATTTCTATCATAGGTTATCTGCCTGAAGAAAGAGGCCTTTATAAAAAAATGAAGGTAGGTGAACAGCTTGTTTATTTAGGGCAACTTAGAAACCTCTCTCGAAAGGATGCCATTCTTAAAAGCAAAGCATGGACTAAGAAATTAGGCATCTATGAGTGGTGGGATAAAAAGATTGAAGACCTCTCTAAGGGTATGGCTCAAAAAATTCAGTTTATCTCTACCGTCTTGCAGGAGCCCGAACTCATAATCCTGGATGAGCCATTTTCTGGCTTTGACCCCGTAAATGCAAACTTGATAAAAGACGAAATCCTTGAATTGAGAGACAAAGGGAGTACGGTGATCTTTTCTACCCACAGAATGGAATCTGTAGAGGAGCTTTGTGATCATATCGCGCTCATTAACAAATCTGAAAAAATACTTGAAGGCACTAAAAAGGATATTAAGCAGTCTTATAAATCAAATACTTTTATTGTAGATCATAAAGGCAGACTCAATGGCTCCTTAGCCGAAGACTTCAAAGTGATAAATGATCAGGCATTAGATGAAGATTACTTTCAGAGCAATATTCAAATCAAAGCTGGCACTACGCCTAATGACTTGCTCAAAAATCTGATTGGTATTACAGAAGTACACTCTTTTGTAGAAAAAATACCTAGCATAAACGAAATTTTCATCTCAAAAGTAGAAGGAGGCAACCATGAATAAGATATTT
>NZ_SMMD01000799.1 GCF_009711475.1 Fulvivirga aurantia | reverse complement strand
GTTATTGGTTAATTACCGATATTATTACCTGGATAATGGCTAATAGAAGAAGTTTTTTAAAGAAAAGTGCTCTTGCATCTCTATCTACATTGGTAGGGGCAGAAATAGTGTTTGCAAATAACCTTCCGGAAGGGCTGTCACCTGTCATTCTTCAGGATAATACTGACTTCTACAGTTTGTTTGACAAGCATAAGGACATGATTGTGCTTAACGACCGACCCTGGAATGCCGAGGCGCAAGCGCATTTATTGGATGATGAGGTCACCCCTGCTTCAAAAATGTTTGTAAGAAACAATGGCCTGATCCCTAACAAAATAGATGTAAATAAATGGACACTTACCATAGAGGGTGAGTCTGCCAAACAAACTAAAACATATACTTTATCTGATTTAAAGAAGTTCCCTAAACATACATACAACCTCACGCTGGAATGTGGGGGTAATGGCCGTAGTGAGTTTAATCCTCCAGCCAAAGGTAATCAATGGACGGTTGGGGCCGTCTCATGTGCTTCCTGGACAGGTGTTAGGCTCAAAGATTTACTCATGGATGTAGGGTTGAAATCAGATGCAGTATATATTGGATATTACGGAACTGATACTCACCTCAGTGGTAACCCCGAAAAAGAACCCATTTCGAGAGGTATACCTTTAGCAAAAGCACTACAGGAAGAAACGCTGGTTGCTTATTCTATGAATGGTCAGGACATACCAATAGCACATGGGCATCCGCTTCGATTGGTTGCCGGTGGTTGGCCTGCATCAGTGTCTGGCAAATGGGTCAATAGGCTAGTGATTCGTAACAAAGTACATGATGGTGCTAAAATGGGTGGCCAATCCTATCGGGTGCCGTGCGAAGCAGTAGAACCAGGTACAAATGTGCCAGACGAAAAGATGTGCATTATTGAATCTATGCCTGTAAAGTCCCTCATTACTTATCCTAAAACAGGGGCCCTACTCAACAAAAAATCACTTGATATAAGGGGCCATGCCTGGGCCGGGGAGTTACAAGTCAAGGAAGTACACTACTCAATTGATTTTGGGGCTACCTGGCATTTATGTGAGCTACAAGCACCGGTTAATCGGTTAGCGTGGCAGCGCTGGTCTGCAAAGGCTTCTTTTCCAATAAATGGATATTACGAGGTATGGGTTAGGGCGACAGATGAAAATGGGCACATGCAGCCGATGGTGATCCCAGGATGGAACCCAAAGGGCTATTTAAATAATGCCTGCCATCGCATAGCGGTAAAGGTGAGTTAGTAGAAAATGGAAAAAGAGCAGGTAGAATTAGTAAGAAAAATCTACAGAATTACACTTGGAATCCTGTCGATGACCCTTTTATTAGCGGTTGCTATCGTCTATATCCAAATTGACCCAGCGCTAAAATTATTTAATAACAAAGAGGAAATAGCCCAAGTCACCCCACCTGAAGATGATGACTTAATTGAAAATGGTATACACGTTCGCACAGGGTTAAAAGATGGTGAATCTCTAATGCTAGTTGTACAAAACTGTACAGCATGTCACTCAGCAAAAATAATTATTCAAAACAAAGCCGATAGAGAGGGCTGGAAAAGTATAATTAAATGGATGCAGGAAACACAGAGCCTCTGGGAACTGGGAGAAAATGAAGATAAAATAATTGACTATTTGGTTACAAACTACCCACCTCAGAAGAAAGGGCGTAGGGCAGTACTTACAGATATAGAATGGTATGAATTGGAATAATATATTCGCATTTATATTATGTTTAGGTGGGTGTTTTGCCTGTCAAGAGGCTAAAAATGAGGTTAATGTCATTGCGTATGACAACGGCTTAATCGAGGCTAAAGACCTGGCGACTATCATTGATGAGGACTCAGTGGTCGTAATTGATATGCGAAAACCTGAAGCCTATCAAAAGCAGCACATCCCAGGGGCGGTTAATATCTGGCGCACAGACATACAGGAAAATACGTTGCCGTATGGAGGTATAATTGCTTCCAAAAGTCAACTAGAAGATTTGCTCGGAAAGCACGGTATTTCTCGGGACCACTTTTTGGTTATATATGACGACAAAGCCTCTTGTGATGCTGCAAGGTTATGGTGGGTGCTCGATTTTTACGGATTTAACAATGTAGCCTTGTTGCACGGTGGTGTAAAAGCATGGCAAACTGTCGGCCAATTAACTCATGAAAAAACCATTAGGCCTCAATCAAAATTTACCTTTCAAGAAAATTATTCTTCCTCCCGTTTTGTTGACCTCAAAGAACTTATAGCCATTTATAAAGACACGACCATTGTGATAATAGACAGTAGAACTGAAGATGAATATAATGGCTACTACATGAAAACCGGTGCATACGATAGTGGCAAAATACCCGGCAGTATTCATATCGATTGGGCCAGTAATGTAGATTATGAAAAGCAATTATTTAAAACTATAGATGATATAAAGACTAACTACACGAGCAATATGATCGATTCTGGGTCTAACATTGTTGTGTATTGTCATTCTGGTGTGCGCTCCGCACACACCACATTTGTACTTACCCAATTATTGGGCTACAATAACGTAAAAAACTATGACGGCTCATGGACAGAGTGGACTTACCATAAACTGCCTGTGGAGAGACCGAAAATTAACGAAGTGCTTAAGTAAATAAAAATGCAGAAATACATAGACATATTCATTGACGGCTACAAGGGCTATGCTTCGTACTTGTGGCATGAAATTACTCACCCCACCTGGCACAATTACTTTTATTGGCTTATAGGGGTGTCAGCTTTTTTCTTTTTACTTGAAATTGTTAGTCCCTGGAGGAAAAACCAACCCAGGTTTCGTAAGGACTTCTGGCTTGACTTCTTCTACATGTTCTTCAACTTTTTCTTATTCTCATTGATCATTTACAATGCAGCTTCAGATGTTGTAGTCAATTTTTTTAATGATACATTAGCATCCATCGGCATTACCAACCTGGTGGCGTTTGAGGTGATGTCATGGCCACTTTGGGCGCACCTCTTGTTGGGCTTTGTGGTGAGGGATTTTGTACAATGGAATGTACATAGACTGCTGCACCGCTCCGATTTTTTATGGGAATTTCATAAGGTACACCATTCTGTAGAGCAAATGGGTTTTGCAGCCCATCTGAGATATCACTGGATGGAAAACGTTGTATATCGAACACTTGAGTATATACCGCTGGCCCTGATCGGCATTGGTTTGAGAGATTTTTTCATCATCCACATTTTTACACTGGCCGTAGGTCACTTTAATCACTCTAACCTTAAAATCAACCTTGGGCCTCTCAAATATGTATTCAACAATCCGCAAATGCACATTTGGCATCATGCCCACGACCTACCCAAAGAAAGAAGGTTTGGAGTAAACTTTGGGCTCACACTAAGTATTTGGGACTATTTGTGGGGCACCAACTACATACCTTATGATGGACGTGATATAAAACTGGGCTTTCCGGGAGTTGAGAAATTTCCAAAAACGTTTACTCAGCAAAACCTACATGGTTTCAAAATTTTTGATCCAAAAAAGGGCATTCCTAACGAGGAAACGACAACAGAGAAACCGGTTAAAGAAACACAAAGCAAGCAGCCTGTAGTTTAGCTGTGAAATCTACATTTAGCAGCCGTTTGTAACTTTTGTTACACAGCGGTAGTTTTTGCTAGCGTAGATTTGATGTTTTAACACATAAAATATGTTTGGACTGCTTAAAAAATCAAAACACAAAAATATAGATAGTGCCACCTTCAGAGAGCTGATGTCGCAACCTGATGTACAAATCCTGGATGTGAGAACTCCTGCTGAAGTATTTGCCGGTGCCATACCTAACCATCTCAACATCAACTTAATGTCATTTGACTTTACCAATAAGGTAAAAGCACTTGATCGAGATAAAACATACCTGGTATATTGTAGAAGTGGTGCCCGTAGCGCCAGAGCTTGTAAGAAAATGAGTAAAATAGGTTTTGAAAATCTTTATAATCTTTCTGGCGGTATTATCGGTTGGAACAATGCCTAAATGAATAGGAACCAATTTCTCAAAATAAGCTTGCTGGCAAGTCTTACACTGGGCCTTGCTCCTTTTTACCCCGAACCACACCTGTTGGGTAAAATCAGGTGGATTGCTGGTGGTGGTGTTGGCATGGATGCTCAGGATTATTTTGATCTGCTATTGCATGGTTTACCATGGCTACTGCTTATGGTCGCCATAATTCTTAAATTTGCTCAGTCTAAAAAATGAGATTTATACTCTCAGCCATATTAATATTTGTGATGTACTCTGGTTTTGCCCAAAAAGTAAGCAGTACTGCTTACGATCTTGTACTTAAAACATTACTTAGCAGTAATGTAGCCACCATTTCAATATCAGATGCTGCCAAAGGCAACTTCCACTTTATCGATGCGCGCTCTTTGGAAGAGTATCAGGTAAGCCACATTGCTGAAGCGACCTGGGTAGGTTTCGACAGTTTTGATATCGAAAGAACCTCTTGCCTCTCTAAAGATGAACCCCTCGTAATTTATTGTAGTATTGGCTACCGTAGTGAGAAAATTACCGAAAAACTACAGGCTGCCGGTTTTACAAGAGTCTACAACTTATATGGTGGCTTGTTTGAGTGGGTTAACCAGGGCAAATCAGTTTACAAAGATGGTTGTGAAACAAAAAATGTTCATGCCTTTAACAAAACATGGGGTATTTGGCTTAAGAAAGGAAAGAAGGTTTATTAAATCACATCAACTTCTATGAGAAAGTTTGCACTAATCATCATTTTGTCAATATTCACGCACATCACCATGGCGCAATCAAACACTAATCTTATTTATCCGGAAATAAATAATTATGGTGGTGTGGTAAAGGTGCCATCAGATGCTTTTACACCAATCACAGGTGAGAAAATAGTGATCGATATTGTGAACGGACCGGAAGATCATTCTGCCCTAAACAAAGATCTTGATAGAGTGGCACGTCTGATCAATCTTTATAAACTCAGCAATATTGCACCAGAGCAACTCGATATTAAGATTGTGCTTCATGGTGGAGCTACTACTTTGGCTTTATCCGATGAGAGTTATAAGACGCTTTTGGGGTCACAAAACCCAAATTCAGAATTAATGCAAGCTTTGCTAGCTCGGGGTGTTGCATTTTATGTATGCGGACAATCATTTTTTAGAAAAGGCTATAAAGAAACAGACCTCCATGCAGATGTAGATATGGCTGTCTCCGCAATGACTACCCTCATCATGCTACAGAAGGAAGGTTATCAACTCTTAATTTTTTAAGTAGTTTTTCATATTCGAAGCTAAACTTTAATTCCTCTCGACTGTTTAGCTCTATGTAAAAGTTGGCTTCAAGTCAACTTATTTTTAATTGTGCTCATTTATGGATCATGTGTCACCAAAACTAGTTATAGTAATACAAATCGATGCGGAGAGAGTCGATTGTGCAAGCGCTTTGCTTAAAAAGCTAATCGAGCATGAGGGGTTTGCCTATCTGATCATTACAAATGATAATATAAAGCTTACTGATGTAGAGCTACCCGTATTGGAAGTGACCGATAGCGCTAGTATTCAACGCGATCAAGTCTACATAATTCAGAATAATAAGCAGATTAAGTTAGGTGGCGGAAGAGTTAAGGTCGAAGATAAAAAGACTGCTACAGAGAGCAAAGCGCAAGAAAGTCTTTACAAATCATTGGCACTCAATTACGGCAGCCGTGCTGTAGCCATAGAGCTTTCGCCTAAGTCTACCTATGATTATAAAGGTCTTGAGTTTATAGTTAAACTAAAAGGACTGGCACTCATCGATAAAAACAGTTTCAATTCCACTCATGAGTCGGGAGGCTTGAAACTGCTGGAATCAGGTGAAATGGTAGAGCATATTACAAAGCATGCTTCTACCCCACTCAACCACCCGGAAAACCTCAACGATAAAATATCTGGTATAGATAGTTTGGAGGAGCTCGTAGCCATTCGTGAAGAGCAATTTCGCACTATGGCCAACTCAATACCTCAGCTGGCCTGGATGACTGATAGCTCCGGATATATCTACTGGTACAACAATCGTTGGTATGACTATACCGGCACCACCCTCGATGAAATGAAAGGCTGGGGCTGGATGAAAGTACATCATCCTGACCATGTAGATCGCGTAGTGGAGAAATTTAACAACCATGTTGAGGCAGGTGAAGCCTGGGAAGACACTTTTCCGCTAAAAAGTAAGGATGGAGAATTTCGTTGGTTTTTATCCAGAGCAGAATTGATAAAAGATGAAGATGGTAACATCACCAACTGGTTTGGTACCAATACGGACATCACAGATCAGATGGAATTAGAATCTTCTCTTAAAAATGCTGTTTCTAAACTGGAAGAAGCCGATAAGCGAAAAAATGATTTCTTATCGTTGCTAGGTCATGAACTACGAAACCCCTTGGCCTCACTGAAAGGTAGTGTAGACATGCTGGATATGGGTATCGCCACTCAGGACCAGGTGATGGGAATAATGAAAAGAGGTATTTCTACCATGTCGCAGCTTTTAGATGATTTGCTCGACCTTTCAAGAATTAGTAGAAATACCGTAAAACTCAAACGGGCTGTTTTTAATGTCTCTGACTTATTAACTAATAAAAAACAGGAAATTCTTCAGTTGGTAAACCCTAAAGACATAGAACTTAAGACAGACATTGAAGATAATCTTTGGGTAAATGGAGATTCTACACGCATAGATCAAATCGTCTCTAACCTAGTAAGTAATGCCATCAAGTATACACAGGAAAATGGTAAGCTGCAGCTAAAAAGCTGGGCAGATGGTAACCAAATTAAAATTCAGATTGCTGACAGCGGCATTGGGATTGACAAAGAGACGCTGGAAAAAGTATTTGATCCTTTCTACCAAAAGGCACCTGAAGGTAAAGCCAACTCTGGAATGGGTATAGGACTTACCCTGGTGAAGGAACTCGCAGAGATGCATGATGGGGATATTACAGCGCATAGTGATGGTATCGGCAAAGGCTCTACATTCACACTTTCGCTACCACAGGCGCCTCAAATCATAGATTCAGGTTCGGAAACTAACAATAATGTTCGCATCAAAAACAACCTGAAAGTGGTGTTGGTAGATGATAATGAGGATTTGCTGATGACCTTTGGAAGTATCTTACAAAAAATGGGTTGTGAGATCCATAGAGCTTCTAACGGCCAGGAAGGCATTGACCTTATTTCTCTCGAAAAGCCCGCAGTGGCATTTGTAGACATCGGCTTACCAGATATGACTGGCTACGATGTAGTAAAGAGCCTTAGAGCCAATGGTTATAATGGAAGACTGTTTGCAGCTTCCGGTTATGGCCACGAAGATGCCATTGATCAAGCTCAGGCGGCCGGTTTTGACAAGCATTTTGCCAAGCCGTTAGACTTACAAATAATTAAAGTTCTTCTTTCCGATATTTCAGAGAATCAGTAGGGCTTAACTTTTTCCATACTATAATTTAGAGTAACTTGATTTCAAAACCACCCCCCCCCAGATGAAATCTAAGATTCTATTTGTCGTATGCCTGCTTTTTGGTCTCATGTTTATCAATGCAGGCCTCAATAAGTTTTTTCAATACATGCCGATGCCTGAAGACATGCCAGAAAAACTGATGGATATGTTTAATGGTATGATGCAAATTGGCTGGCTCATGCCTCTGCTTGCTACAGCTGAAATCGTAAGCGGCATCCTTTTCATTATTCCTAAAACCAGAGCATTAGCTGCTGTGATGATCACACCAATTATGATAGGAATTTTACTTACGCACTTTTATGTAGGTGAGGGTTTGTTGTTACCAATCATACTGACTGGCATCCTGCTATGGGTTATTGGCGAAAACTGGCGCAAATACCTCCCAATGCTTATGAACTGATTGACTTATACCGTTTAATCACAATCCGTCTGCAAAACAGACGCGATATTGCTTCATTAAGAAGCTATTTTTCAGTATTTTACATAGAATAAATATAAAGTTTTGTTTCTTCTAATTGTATAGTCAATTACCAATGTACCGAATCAGCCTCAAGGAGTATACTTTAGCCGTTCTGATTTTTGTAGTTGTTAATTTTCTTGGTTATTTCTTAATAAAATCGTACATACCTCTACCCTACCAGTCAGTGAGTTTAATCCCGCTAAACTTTCTGTTTTTTATAGCACTGTCATACTACATTGTTAAAATATTTAAGACCGACCAGCCTTCAAACCAAGCGACCCTCAAGGCAAAATCTAATTTGGTAGATTACTCAACCAACCTGCTTTGGTCTATTGATAGTAATTACTGCCTTACAGCTTTCAACAAGCAATTTGCCACATCTATCAAGCGATTTATTCCAAACCCTAAAGAAGGGGATTACTTACTTAGTGAGGTGTTTGATGAAGATACCCGAAATTGGTGGAAACAGTATTACGATAGAGCCTTAGCAGGAGAGCAATTTATCGATGTTTCTAAAAACAGTGAAAATGGTGAGATACTTTATAGCGAAAACCATTTTACCCCAATTATTACCAATAATGTAGTTACAGGAGTGAGTTGTAGTGCCAGAGATATTACCGAAGCAAAAACAGAGCAACGCCTGAAGGAGCGCTCACAACAAAAAGTAAAACTTCAAAAACAGCTTTTTGATAACGTCTTTGAAAATCTCACCGTTGCACTATTAATCACCGATTATGAAAATGATGAAGTCAAGTTTTTAAATAAAGAATT
>NZ_SMMD01000931.1 GCF_009711475.1 Fulvivirga aurantia | reverse complement strand
GCCTTTGGTTTCTTGAAGATGTTGATCTTTTTAGCGTTTTATGTCCGCGAAAGGTAGGGGCAATGGAAGAGAAGTACCCCATGAGCGCTTATAAGAAAAACGAGTTTATTTATTTCACCAACGAGAAGGCCAAATACATCTACATGATTGCAGAAGGCCGGGTAAAAATTGGCCATTATACCGAAGATGGAAAAGAAGTAGTAAAAGCAATTCTGAGCAAAGGAGAAATTTTTGGGGAACTTGCGCTTACTGGTGAAGAAACACGTGAAGATTTCGCTCAGTCTCTGGATGACAACACATCGGTATGCCCGATGGGCATTGAGGATATGAAAAATCTTATGCTCGAAGACAAGGAGCTCAGTTTTAAAATTTATAAACTTATCGGTTTAAGAATAAGAAAGCTGGAGCGAAAGATAGAGTCTTTGGTTTTTAAAGATGCTCGTACCAGAATCATTGAGTTTTTAAAAGATGCCGCTGAGTGGAAAGGTAAAAAAGTAGGCTTTGAAACCATGATACCCACACGGCTTACTCATAAAGATATTGCTAACCTCACAGGCACCTCTCGACAGACCGTAACCACTATCTTAAACGAATTAAAAGAGCAAAACCTCATCAACTTTGATAGAAGAAAAATATTAATCCGGGACCTCGAAAAATTAAAATAAGGTGTTTTCCCGCTGGCTTAAAATCTTCCTATCTACAAGTTTTTTCTGTTGCATAGTATCCTTCGGCTTTGCTCAAAGTGGTCTGCAAAACTACACACCATCGGTGCTTTTGCTGCCGGGCCAGTGGGAGTTTAAAAACTTCCATAATTACTACACACAAACCAAACAGTTTGGCCCTAATGGTGGCAAAGTACTCACAGGCCGTGGGCGAGAGTCATATTACACCATGATCAACCAGTTTTTGTATGGCGTCTCCGACAGGGTTAATATAGGTTTTGATGTATGGCTTAAGGCCGTTGACATAGAAGCAAATCCATCAGCCAACTGGACCGCCATATCGGGTGTGGGGCCTAAAATAAAGATCTTGCCAACAGGTGTGCCCGGGTTTTCTTTTCAAAGCACGTTGTTATTCCCTGCCGCTCAAGATCTGGAAGGTGATACAGACCGCGCTTTTTTAGAGCATGATCGCACCTTATGGATCAATCAATTCTTTTATGACAGAATTGTCGCTCCCGATTTTCAGGTATTTGCCCAGTTTTCTATCTGGTATGCTTTTGTAAGAAACTCTTTTCGCAACAACAACTATCTGCAAACGCCAACAAGCATATTTTTCAGCTACCTACCAACCTGTAAGTTTACAGTCTATGCCACTACGGAATTTTGGCCAGTGCACTACGATGCTGCTCTACAGGAGGCGCGGGCCTTTCATTCTTTCTTTCTGCAGGCCGGGGTTGGTATTAAATATCAACTCATTGAGGGGCACCTGGAGTTAGAATTTTTGTATACCAATTTTGTTTATGGCAGCCTTACAGAAGGTGCAGGAGAAACACTCAACGCTGGCATAAGAGTATTGCGATAGCCGTTGCTTTTTATTCCATTTTCATATCTTTAGGTTATGAAAAATCTCTTTACAGCACTTCTCATATTATTTTCAACCACTTTATTCGCTCAAGACAATTACCCTAAAATATTGTCTATGAAGGAGCGTGCGGAAGTAATAGACAGATTACTCGAAGAAAAAATCCAAACCGTACTGCCTAAGCTCATGCGTAGAGAAGGCATTGATATGTGGCTGGTGATTTCACGTGAGTATAACGAAGATCCGGTGATTGAAACGCTGCTACCTGCCACATGGCTTGCCGCCCGCAGAAGAACAATTTTAGTGATGTATGATAAGGGAGGAGACGAAGGTATCGAAGCACTTGCAGTAGCTCGATATAATGTTGGTTCGGCCTTCCAAAGTGCCTGGGATAAAGAAAAACAGCCCGACCAATGGGCGCGATTAAAAGAAATTATTGAAGAGAGAAATCCGAAGAAAATTGGAGTAAATAAATCTGAATATTTTGGTTTGGCAGATGGTATTGTTGCCACAGATTTTGAAGAGTTAAAGGCTTCTTTACCAAAAAAGTATCAGGATAGAATTGTAAGTGCAGAGAAAGTGGCCATCGGTTGGCTCGAAACACGCACACCGTCTGAAATGACGATTTATCCGCAGATTTGTCGAATCGCTCATGAGATTATTGCTGAGGCTTTTTCTGACCGGGTAATTCAGCCTGGAGTGACCACTACCGAAGATGTGGTCTGGTGGATGAGAGAAAAAGTGCGTGAACTAAAGCTGCAGACCTGGTTTCACCCAACCGTAGATGTACAACGTGCAGATCCGGAGTCTTTTGATCATCTGAGGACATTTTCTAAAAGGCCGGAAAAAAATATAATACTACCTGGCGATTTGCTACACTGTGATTTTGGTATTACTTACCTAAGGCTAAACACAGACACGCAACAGCACGCTTACGTTTTGAGACCTGGTGAAACTGAGGCTCCTGAGTATCTCAAAAAAGCATTTAAAAATGGTAATCGCTTACAAGACATATTCACCAACAACTTTGCTGAAGGCAAAACTGGCAATGAGGTATTAAAAGCATCGCGAGAGCAAGCCATTGCTGAGGGAATTAAGCCTTCCATTTATACTCACCCGATAGGTTATCATGGTCATGCGGCCGGCACTACGCTTGGCATGTGGGACTCACAGGACGGAGTACCTGTTAATGGCGACTATCCTTTACATCTCAATACGGCATATTCTATCGAATTAAATGCGGCCACATTTATTGAAGAATGGAATAAGGAAATAAGAATCATGCTAGAAGAAGAAGCTTATTTTGACAAAAACGGTGTAAACTACATCGATGGGCGCCAAACTGACTTAATTTTAATTTCGAATCATTTACCTCACAACGAATAAACAGCCGGTCACGCTAGTGAAAAAATTTCTTAAAGGACTGCATGCTGCGTATGCTGCATGCGTCTTTGCCATTTTATTTGTTTTCATTTTTCTGCTGCTGCTCATTCCCATAGCGTTTCCCAAGCAGCATCATTTGGTTGGGGTTTTTAATAGACTGTGGGCTCGCATTTTCTTCCCCCTGGTTTTTATTCCCACTAAGGTAGAGTACCGGCTTCCTGTTGATAAATCGAAACAATATATATTTTGCCCTAACCACTTTTCTTATCTGGATATACCAACGATGGGGCTAAATAGATTCAACTCCATTTTTGTAGGGAAAAGCGACATGGAAAAAATTCCATTCTTCGGTTTTATGTACAGAAAACTACACATAACTGTAAATCGAGAAAGCCTTAAAAGCCGGTATAATACGTTGCTTAAAACAATGGAAGCTATTGATGAGGGAAAAAACCTAACCATCTTTCCCGAAGGTGGAATGATAACTAAAAATCCTCCACAAATGGCAAGGTTTAAGGATGGTGCGTTTAGAGCAGCTATTGAGAAACAAATCCCTATTATTCCGGTCACTATTCCTCATAATTGGATAATTTTGCCCGATTCTGTTTGGCTGCCAAATATCAAAACGTTGAAAATCATTTTTCACGAGCCTATTGATACACAAGGACTAACACTAGCCGACATAAACACGTTGAAGGAAAAGACGTATAACGTAATCGATACAGAACTTAAAAATCAATTGAATGAAAATTGATAAAGAACTACTCAATAAAACTGCACATCTCGCTCGTTTAGAGTTTGACGAAAACTCAGCAGAGCAGATGATGAAGGATATGACGGAAATTATTGATTGGGTAGAGAAGCTCAACGAGGTAGACACAGACGGTGTTGAACCCTTGACCACCATGTCACAAGAAATCAATGCGCTTAGAGAAGACGAACCAAAGCCACACCTTAGTCATGAGCGCGCTTTAGAAAATGCTCCTAAAAAAGACGCTGATTATTTCAGGGTTCCAAAAGTTTTAAATTAATAATGCAATCAGGTTTTTTCTGGAAAAATTGGGCATCGCCCTTTCGTGAGATATACACATTCCTTTTTCTTCTTTTTATAGGAGGCATTTGTTGCGCTCTATACTTTCACTTTACGGGTATCGAAAGTATTTTGGGTTGGTCAACTTTAGCTCAAAGTGAGCCTATACAAATTGCTATAGAAGCTTTTAAAGTAGGTCCTTTCAGTTTGGGCACTAGCGCAGAAAGCCAGGTTTTCTCACAAAAGTACTTGGGAAATTTTCCTGAAATAAACGAGTGGTCGTATTATCTTTTTCTAATTATAACCACACTGTGTTTTAACGTACTCATTGCTATAATTACTACCCTTCCTCGCTTTTACTACTTTGTAGGCACATCTCTTTTAGTAATTGTACTAGTCAATCTCAAGCTAGAGCTTTTACTACTTTTCGGCAGCACCGGAAAACTGGGTCTTATTATTGCCCTGGTATTATTTCTGCCAGCTACTTATATTTTTAATTCCTTCAAAACTAATGTGAGCTTTGGAGCCCGACTCGCTACTTTTATAGGATTAACAGCCATTTTTTCCATCATTATCTGGCTTTTTGCTGAGGTTAATTCTCCATTCTTCCACCTCGCGAGTTATGGCCTCATCAATCCACTTATTATATCATTGGTATTCATACTTATGATTGCCCACGAAATAGTGGCCGCGTTTATTTATTTCATTACAAAATCGGCAAATCCTGCGGGTACCAAAAAGAATAACAATCTTCTACATTTTTCAATCATCACAGTAATTTATCTGGCTAACCTCTTTTTAGCTTATTTGTATGAAACCAACATTATCGTTTGGGATTTCCCATACGTAAATCTCTTCTTGCTACTCACAGCTTCGGCTATTTTAGGCTTATTGAGTTATCAGCTTCGAGAGTACCAGTATGAGTCAATGTTTAAATTCAGGCCGGTTGGTGCGTTATTTTATATTTCGATGGCAATCTGTTGTTTTACCACCTTAGGGCACTTTTTTGCCACCGGTAATGATCCGGCTATTGAAGTTTTCAGAGATGTAATCATCTACAGCCACCTCGGGTACGGAATTATCTTTGTGGTGTACATTCTAGCCAACTTTATCGATCCTCTTAAGAGAGGGTTACCGGTATACAAGGTATTATACAAACCTACGGGCATGCCTTACTTTACGTTCAGGTTTGCAGGGCTAATCGCTTTTATTGCTTTTACTGTAAAGTCCAACTACGAGGTGCCGGTAAACCAAAGTTTTGGTGCTTATTACAACAGCATCGGTGATTTACACAAATCAGACAACCAGATAGATATTGCAAAACACTTCTATACCGAAGGTGCCAACTTCGCCTTTAATAATCACAAAGCAAACTATGCACTGGCAACTATAGCTCACGAGCAAAACAAAAGCACAGATGCCATCGAGCGTTACGAAAAAGCCATTGCCAAGAACCCATCACCGCAAGGTTTTATTAACCTTAGCAGCATTCATTTTGATAGAGACGATTTTTTTGATGCAGTCTTCACCTTGCAAACCGCTGCCGAAAAATTTCCTAACAACGGCTACATTCTTAATAACTTAGGTCTGCTTTACTCTAAAACAAGAGTACTTGATACTGCTGCGTTTTACATGGACAAGGCGACTCAAATAAGTGAAACTCAAGCCACGGCAGGTAGTAACATACTCACGTTGTTGGCACTGAATGACATACCCGTTCACCCAGACTCAGTGATTGCTGAGTATGATATACAGAGAGATCCTATTTCGATAAATAATACCATTGTCCTTAAAAACAAGCTTGGGGTAGTGGCCAATGAACGCTTCCAACCACAGGACTCTGCATTAAGTTATCTGCAATCATCGATTCTATACAACATCGCTTTTAATCATCTTTTTCAGGAAGACTCGCTAGATACTCAGGTAGTAAGGGCCTATAGCACAATGCCGGCTAATCTCAACTACAGAGAATCTCTTCAGTTGGTTGCAGCATTCAATCTTGAGAAAAATGGAGATTTAAATCAGTCTTTCAGACAACTCAACTGGTTGGCCAATAGCAGTCAGCTTAAAAGTGGAGAATATTTCAACACGTTAGGCATGTGGGCCTTAAAGCATGATGTGCCTTATGTGGCTAAAGATTATTTTGAGTATGCCCAAAATCGAGATTATAAAAACGCTACACTAAATTTGGCTATTGCCCTTACTGAAAATCTGGACAGAGAAGAAGCCATTACACTTTGGCAGGAGTTGCTACTTGAGAAAAACAGGAATACGCAGATAATCGCATCAAATATCCTTTCAATACTCACCTGGGAGCCTTCAATGTTGGAGTCTGACAAACAGCGGTACTATTTCCTAAAATACCGCACGACTTACCAGGACACAGTTTCGTTTAAAAACATAGTGGATGAGATAAGCGATGCAGACTTAAAGGCTCAGTCTATATTGGACATGGCTCAAAAACTATGGCGGCAAGACTTAACTGATGAGGCTGTTTCGATATACAGCAGGTTGGCTGGCTTGCAGATAACTGACGGATCAGTATACGAGCGAGCACAGTGGTTTGAATTAAAAATGCTGGCCGCGCAGGGTAATATCAGAGGATTAGCTACAAAAATCAATGACGGCATGACTTTCGGTGCCGACCGTCAGATTGAGAAAAATTATTATACAGGATTATTGAGTGAAGCTAGTGGAGACACTACTGCGGCAAGGCAACATTACTCGCTCATTGCTTATAAAAACCCTTTCTTTCCTGAGAGTGTAATAGCTGCAGCCAACTTTTATAACGTAACTGATAGATTCGAGGCATATAATATCTTACTGAGTGCCCTTGAAATTAATCCTCAGTCCATCAGGTTGCTCAAAGCCTATGTGCTGCAGTGTGCAAGAATCGAGAACGAATCATATGCACAAATAAGTCTTGAAAAACTTCAGGAGCTTATTTCGCCTAAAGCTTATCGTGAGTTCTATCAGGAGTATAACGCTGTATTAGAAAAAACGAAGCGAGAAGCTGAGAACTTTTAGTAAGTGCTTTTGAAATTATAAAGAGACTCACTAATTATGCATTACAAAAAACTATACCAACGCTAAATCTGCCATAATGGAATTGAAAAAAGTACAACTCAACGACTTACACGAAAAATTAGGTGCTAAAATGGTTCCCTTTGCGGGATACAACATGCCGGTGAGGTACTCTTCTGATATTGAAGAACACAATACCGTAAGAAATGCCGTTGGTATGTTTGATGTGTCACACATGGGTGAGTTTTTGATTATGGGACCAAACGCCCTTGAGCTTATTCAGAAAGTGACCAGCAATGATGCCTCAAAACTTACCATTGGCAAAGCGCAGTACTCTTGCCTACCAAATGATAAAGGAGGAATTGTAGACGATTTATTAGTCTATAGAATCAGAGAAGAGGAGTACATGTTAGTTGTAAATGCCTCTAACATAGAAAAAGATTGGGAGTGGATATCTAAGCACAACGATGTAGGTGCTGAGATGAGAAATATTTCTGATGACTTCTCATTATTTGCTGTACAAGGCCCTAAAGCTACAGAAACGCTTCAAAAACTTACTGATATGAATTTGTCAGACATTAAGTTTTACAACTTTGAAGTTGGTCCTTTCGCTGATGCGAAATACGTGATCATGTCTGCCACTGGCTACACTGGTGCAGGTGGGTTTGAAATTTACATGCATAACAAAGATGCCGAGATGATTTGGAACAAGGTCATGGAAGCCGGTGAGGAGTTTGGCATCAAGCCAATTGGTTTAGGAGCAAGAGATACCTTGCGTATGGAAATGGGATATTGCTTGTATGGCAATGACATTGACGACACCACCTCCCCTATCGAAGCAGGTCTTGGCTGGATCACCAAGTTTACCAAAGATTTTATAAACTCGGATGCCCTTAAAAAGCAAAAAGAGGAAGGTGTAGACCAAAAGTTAGTTGGTTTTAAAATGCTTGACCGTGGCATTCCGCGTCATGATTACGAAATACAAGACGCTGATGGAAACACTATTGGCCGAGTAACTTCAGGTACTCAGTCACCGACACTAAGCCAAGGCATAGGTCTGGGTTATGTAAAGAAAGAGTTTGCCAAACCTGATACAGAGATTTTTATTGCCGTGAGAAATCGGTCGCTAAAAGCGGTAGTACAAAAGCTACCTTTGGTTTAAAAGCGGGTTTAAATTACTTTCCAGAGGGAACAATAACCTGAATGTCGTTCCCTCATCTTTTTTTGAGGATACCTCAATTTCTCCTTCATGTTCTTCAACAATACTTTTTACAATATAAAGTCCTAAGCCTGTACCCTTTCCTATTTCTTTGGTAGTAAAAAAAGGATCAAAAATCTTAAGCTGATTTTCCTCACTTATCCCCTTCCCATCATCACTTATTGAAATTCTTAAATTATCATTTTTGAGCTCAGACTTAATAGTTATTGTACCTGATTTGCCTATTGCATGGAAAGCATTAGTGAGAATGTTAAGGAATACCTGGTGTATCTTACCAGGGTAGCCCCACATCTCTATTTGACCTGAAGCATACTGCCTATCAATTTTAATAGCACTTAAATTGACTTTCAATAGATTTATACAATTATTAACAATCTCTAGTACTTCAAATTGTTGAGGGTCTTCTGTATTTGTATAGCTATAGGCATTCATACTTTTTACAATATTACTTGCCCGATTTACACCCTCATGTACCGCTTCAAATAACGGCTTCAACTCTTTATAGAAATCAGAATTTAAATCATTAGATTTTAATTGTTCTTCGATACCGTCCACGCCCCCTTTAATATAGTTTAGGGGATTATTTATTTCATGGGCAATACCAGAAGCCATTAGACCCAACGAAGCCATTTTCTCTGATTCCAATAGCTTCACCTGAGCGTCTTGTAATTTCTTCAAAGCATCCTCTGCGTCCTTTTTCTTAATAGTTAGCTCTTTATTAGCCTGTGACAAACTGTGGGTCTTTTTACTCACTAGCTCTTCTAAATGATTTTGATACTCTTTAAGTCTGATCTCACTTAGTGTCAGTTGATTATTTTTTGCGGACAAAGAGGAAACTAATCCATTATAAGTGATACTAAACTTATTAACGATCAGCAAAATGATAAATGCAACCATGATAATCATCATGAAATTAATAATCCATGACACGACCCCTAAATTGCCTCCATCTTTGATTGACAACAAACCGGATATATGCAAATAAGCCAAAGCGACCATTGCAAATATGCTGAAAGCAACAATCCAAATCATTTTACGGATCGAAACAGAAATGATAGCAAAAAAAGGAATAAGTATTAAAAGCACTTTATTAGCAGACAATACAGATAACTCATAGACATCGACACTAACAACGATTAATATTCCAATTAACAAAACTGCCGCTTTCACCTGCAGTGAAAGCGCCCTCCTTTTTAAGGTGATTATCAATAAAATTAGGAGTACAACAAAATCAGTCACAAAGGAAAACTCAAACTCATATTGAAATAATCGACTTAAACTTAGTATGTAAGCCAACGAACCAATCAAAAGCCCAAAAACTAAGGATCGATTAATTATATCATGTTTGGTGTATTCTATTTCAGGGTATTTAGACTCAGGAGACATAGAAACTTATGGGAAAAATGAGAATAATAATATACTACATTAAAACCATATAAGGTAGATTTTAGAAATTTTACAGTGTAAAAAATTTTAAATTTTTTAACTTAAAGAAAGGCTCGTTTTATGGAGGGGGATCAAGAGATATCAATACTTTATGTTGACGATGAAAAAGTCAATCTTTTTATTTTTGAGGCAAATTTTCGTTCAAAATTTAATATAATAACAGCTCTTTCTGGAGAAGAGGCTTTAAATAAATTAGCCCAAAACAACAGTGGCATATCTATTGTAATTAGCGATATGATGATGCCAATTATGAACGGCCTTAACCTCATTGAGAGAGCCAAAAGTCAATTTCAAAACATTCATTATTACATTTTGACCGGTCTAGAGCATTCCGAAGAATTAGATCAGGCAGTCGAACAGCAAATAGTGAGGAAAGTATTTCATAAACCATTGGATAAAGAGGCAATCCTTTTAGAGATAAAGCAGGTACTGGCTGGTGATCAAGGTTCAAATTAATTGAATTCGTTATCATTGCAACATGAAAACTGTAGACGTTTGTTTAAGCCCTGATCTCCTTCACCTACATAAGGTCTCAAATAAAATTGTAGTAGTCGTAGACATCCTGCGTGCTACTTCCTGTATGACCACAGGTATTGCACATGGTGTAAATAGCATAATACCTTTTGCCGATATGGAAGAATGCATGCTTATGAGTGCTAAAGGTTTTCTCACCGCAGGAGAAAGAAACGGTAAAAAGATCGATGGCTTTGACTTGGGTAACTCGCCATACGACTACATGGATGAGGCTGTGAAAGGCCAGGACGTGGCAGTAACCACAACAAATGGTACCAGAGCGATAGAAAAATCTAAAGGTGCGGTTGAAGTGGTGATCGGTGCATTTTTAAATATTTCAGCAGTAGCAGAATATCTCAGAGCAAAAAATATGGATGTTCTTATTTTATGTGCAGGCTGGAAAGGCAAGGTAAACCTCGAAGACTCTCTCTTTGCAGGAGCATTATCTGAGGCCCTTAAACCCGATTTTGAGCATGCCTGCGATGCCCCTATGTTGGCAGAGACTTCCTACAATTTTATGAAACATGATATTGTAGCTCGGGTACAATCTTCATCTCACGCTAAAAGACTAAACAGACTTAATGTGCACAAAGATATTGAGTTTTGCCTGAAACATGATGAATATGATGTGGTACCGGTACTTCAGGAGGGTAAGATAGTTGCCCTCAACAATCAGCAAAACCGTAACCAGTAAAAGTAAACCTCGTAGAATATCACTATGAAGTTTAATACCAGAATGCCATCAGCGCTTAAGCCATACTACGAAAAGGAGCTCTCGAGCTATTACCATTTCCTGAATAATAATCAATTGCAAATTGCCTGGAGTCATTTAGAACGTGCTCATATTATAGGTCAGGCCTACCCTTACGCACACAGTTATGTACATTGGAAAATGTTACTTTTTGGCATACAAATAAAGAGTGCAAAAGAAGTAATTGGGCAAATTCCCAGACTTCTGGTTGGCGGTGTAAAGTCATTTGTTGGAAAAATCCCGGTGGGTAATACAGGCGGAGCTAATGTACCTCCACTGAGACCAATGATGATTCCAGCTGACTTAAAAAATATACTCCTAAAACATCAATAAAATTTCATCGTGCAGTTACAACAGGTAGTAATTACTAAATAATATTATTAAAAGAGTTGTATATTGTGCTAAACGTGTAGTAGTATGCCGAGAGGTATTTACCTGGATAAAATCTTAAACCACCCTAATCTATCTACCAAAGACAATCGAATATTTAGGATATTCAATTTATTGCTATTGGTAGTGATTGTATTGGTGGTATGCATTGGTCTTTTTTTGTTGATTTTGGGTTTTTACCCTGGAGTCTTGATGTGTATAGGTGAAGTTGCTGTTTTTAGTATACTCTTATACATGCATGTAAAAGGTCATATGTTTACCAGTCGGTATGTCTTTTTTATTATTGCAATCTTCACGCAAATATTTGGCAGCCTGTACCATGGTGAAGGTGGGGGTTTTGATTACCTGTTCTTTTCAACTGCCCTCACTCCTGTTCTGTTTTTCGAAAAAAAGAAGCATTACTTTTCTCTATTTATTATAAGCATAGTAACCTTTATTGCTGTGAAGCATGCTTATGCTTATGTAGAACCAATATATCCGTTTGAAAGACCAATCAGCCCTTATTACGTCAATATTGTGATAAGCGCGCTTCTCATTTATTCCGGTTATGTGATGTTTAAAAAAGAACATCTCAAATATGAGGGCGAGCTCAACTCTCAACGAGAGGAGATTCAAACACAAAATGAAGCACTTTCTGATGTGCAACATCAGATGCATGATTTACTACAGGCTAGAACCAAAAAAATGGAAGCACAGAGTGACGATCTCATACGGTATGCTGATATCAACGCTCACATAGTGAGGAGCCCGCTAGCCAGAATTATGGGATTAACGAATCTCGCCAAATACGAAGATCTTAAGTCTGATAAATTGCGCAAGTATTATTTTGAGCAATTACAATATAATGCTCATGATTTAGACAAAGCCTTGAGACAAATCAATCAAATACTAAGTAGACACACCGACCATGAAGAACCTAATGAAGGTCTTAAAAAAGACTAGTAATTAGCGGTTCTACAGTACGTATTTCTAAAAAATCGTCTGTAATGCTGTTTACATTGGCGTGCGTATCGCAGGCAATTACTTTTTCTACCAAGCCACTTTGCTTTATTTTTTGAAGTCCGTTGCCAATAAATAAGCCATGTGTAGTAATGACAAAAATCTTTGATGCTCCAGCTTCCTTGTATACACGCGCGGCATTTACGATACTACCCCCAGACCTGATCATATCATCATAAATGATTACAGTTTTTCCACTTACGTCTGCATTGATTGCACTTATTTCTGTTTGATCTCCAGAGATTCTTCTTTTAAGGACAAAAGCCGCATTTACGCCTAAATCGTTGGCCAGGGATTCTACCCACTTTGCTCTACCGGCATCTGTACTTGCCAACACAAAATCATCGCCACCGTATGCTTTAGCTGCATCCATGATAATTGATTTGCAATAAACATGCACAGCCCGAAGGTTATTTTCAAAATAGTGAGGTAAACCCTCTGTGTGCAAATCAAATAAAAAGATACGATTGCCATTATAGCTACTTGGTATGGTAGACAGCAAACGGGCCCTGGTTTTAGCCGTTACAACTTCACCTTTTTGCACTGCTCGCTCCATGGTAGAATACCCAAAATAGGGTACGATGAGACTTAAGGAATTAGCGCCATAACCTACTATGGCTGAGGCTAGGTCGTACAGTTCTAAAGTAGCGCCATCATTAATAGTGCCGCCAAGCAACACCACATCCAGGCCTGAAACATCGGTAAGTATTCGCTGATATCGCTCATCATCTGAAAAGTGTTCAACCTTTACTTCTCCAGACTCAAAATCACCTTTACTCAATATCTTTTCAGCCAAATAGCCATAGTCAGATGTGTGGAATAAAATTTTTTTCATAACACTAATTAACAAAGGATAGGCGTAAGTTAAAGCTTACCTTCTCTCAAAACTTTAGGTAGAACCCCGTTGGTACTTACATGTTTCTTATTTAGCTCAATATTTATTTCTTCTTAAAAATAGAAACAAATAAAAATCTTCTCCGTATCATTGAAAATAAAACTGTTGATATGAAAGGGTACTTAGGTGAATTTGAGGAATTAGTATTACTAACCATCGCAGCATTTGGCAATGAAGCCTATGGAGTTGCGATTAAAGAAGATATTGAAAGTCGAACAAACCGAAGTATCAGCATTGGAGCTTTGCATTCAACTCTCACACGGTTGGAGGAAAAGAAATTTATTTCCTCCTGGCTGGGTGGCGCAACCAGTGAGCGCGGTGGTAGAAAAAAGAGATTTTTTAACCTTACTGCAGAAGGTAAAACCGCACTCTCTAAATCGAAGGAGCTGAGAGATGAGCTTTGGAGTATGTCACAAATCGATATAAAACCTGCTCATGACTAACCCTCCTAAACTTGCAGTTCGCCTTTTTAGGTGGTTTTGTAAGGATGCCATGGTAGAAGATATGCTGGGTGATCTGGACGAAATTTTTGATAACAACCTCTCAAAAATGCCTGTCTGGAAAGCCAAGCTTCACTATTGGGTTCAGGTTATTGACCTCATTACCTCCTACTCAGTGCGTAAGAGAAAAAATGACTCCTCTTTTCATGTCTTGTCAATCACTCAAAACAACACAGCAATGTTCAAAAACTATCTAAAAGTGGCCCTCAGAAGCCTCAGCAAACAAAAACTTTTTACGGTGATAAATATAATTGGCCTATCGGCAGGTATGTCTATCGGCTTATTGTTTATTACGCTAATCGCCTTCGTCCAGACTTATGACAACTTTCATGAAAATAGGGCCAATATTTACAGAATCATCAGCAATACCGATGACAAAGTTAAAACCAAGCGTCTGGCTTCTACCCCAGCTCCATTAGCGGAGATTATAGAAGAGCAGCATTCCGGCTTTGGTGAAGTCATCAGAATCAATAAATCATTAAAAGCAGAAGCTAAATATGACAATAAAGAATTACCACTATCAGGCTATTTCGCTGATAAGAACTTCTTTAATGTCTTCTCTTTTGAGCTATTGACTGGTGATAAATCGATGAATGACCCCTACGGCATCTACATCACAAAATCTTATGCAGAAAAGTTATTCTCGGAAAAGAATCCTCTGGGAGAAGTAATTCAACTTGGTAAACTTGGTGATTTCACTGTCAGAGGTGTAGTGGCTGATATTCCAAAAAATTCGCACATGTGGTTTGAGGCTATCGTGCCCTATGAAGCACTTGCTAAATTAGCCTCAAGTGGTAAGGTAGAGGCTAATCTCAACGAATGGGAAGATTATAGAGGCAATTATACTTATCTATTGTTGCCTTCAGATGCTAAAACTGACCTCCTAACAGCTTCGCTTAACACTATCGCCAAGGAAAAATATAAGAATATTGACCAATTCAATGCTACTTTCAAAGTGCAGCGCATGGATGATATCCCCTTAGGTAGTGACACAAGTGATGAAATTGGTACTGCTTGGGGAACTGAAATATACCTAATGGGTCTGTCGCTTACTCTTCTAATATTACTTCCTGCCTGTTTCAACTATGCCAATATATCTACAGCCAAGGCACTGAGTAGAGCCAAAGAAATTGGTATGAGAAAAGTAGTTGGTGGAATTAAAAAGCAGATTTTCTTACAATTTATACTAGAAACAGTAGTCGTCTCCTTGATTTCTCTTGCAGGAGCATATGTTATATTCTCATTAATTCGCAGTGAGTTTCAGTCGATGTTGGTTGTAGGGAGCACATCACTAAATTTTGATATCACGCCTATTAACCTGCTCTACGGAATACTCTTTGCCATACTCACAGGCATACTAGCTGGTATTTTCCCTGCTATTCATTTCTCAAAAATTAAGCCTATAGCGGCTCTTAAAAAGACAGCTAAGTCTCAGGTGCTTGGCAAGGTTAATATGCAGAAAACACTACTGGTTATTCAGTTTACCTTGTCATTTGGCTTTATTATGGGCATAGTAGTTTTTATAGACCAATACAGAACAGCCATAAATTATGACCTTGGGTTTAACCAGGAAAATATTTTGGACATCGAGCTCCAGGGTGTAGAGCCTGAAAATTTACGTGCCAGCCTTGACAAACTAGCATCAATAGAAGCTGTTTCTATGTCATCGCATATTTTGGGAGTTAACTCTAATGCCCAAATCTGGTTGCCGCATCTAGATGATTCTACCGAGGTCACCCAAATGTTTATTGACCATAACTACATGAATAATCTTGACTTAAATTTTGTAGCTGGTGAAACCTTTGAACCATTAAACTCTTCTAATGAGCAGTTTGTGATTGTCAATGAAAAATTCACAAATCTAAAGGGTTTTGATAGTCCTGAAATGGCAGTAGGTGAAGCTGTGAGCATAAATGACAGTACACAACTTCGTATAGCTGGGGTTGTTGAGAACTTCCATTTTCAAAACTTATCCAGAAAAATTCAGCCTATTATTTTCAGATACAATGATGAGCATTTCAAATACGCCAATGTAAAAGTAGTATCAAATGATATTGCTGGTACTATTATCGATATTGAAGAAGAATGGAAGAAGTTAAGCCCAATGAAAATGGAGGCTAAGTTTTTCTCAGCAGAAATAGATGAAGCTTTTGACATCTATTCTAATGTTGTGAAGATTTTCTTTTTTCTTGGGTTCCTGGCCATCACTATCTCATGTCTTGGTCTATTGAGCATGGTGGTATTCAGCACAGAAAATCGCACTAAAGAAGTTGGTATCAGAAAGGTAATGGGTGCTCCTGTTGTAAACGTAACTTATCTTTTGACGAAAGATTTTCTAAAGCTTATGATGATAGGCTCTGCGATTTCTATACCCATATCTTACATGTTGTTTACAGTGATTATCTCACAACAAAACGCATACTCAACCGGCATTGGTGTTTTACCTGTAATTATTAGTCTGGCAATCTTACTTCTCTTAGGGCTAATTACGGTCATCTCACAAACGTGGAAAGTGGCTAACTCTAACCCTACAGAAACGCTGCGTTACGAGTAGAAAAAATATTATCCGAAGGTCATGAATAATCAAGTCCAACCACCCAGAGCAGCCGTTCGGTTGTTTCGATGGTATTGTAATGATGCCCTGGTGGAAGATATGTTAGGGGATCTTGAAGAGATTTTTGATAACAACCTCTCAAAAATGCCTCGTTGGAAAGCCCAGCTAAAATACTGGATACAGATCATTGATCTTATTACCTCCTACTCGGTAAAGAAAAGAAAAAACGACTCAGCTTTTCACCTATTGTCAAACACTCAAAACTCAACAACAATGTTTAAAAATTACTTTAAAGTAGCTTACAGAAGTCTGCTTAAACAAAAGCTATTTACGGCTATAAATGTAATCGGCATTGCACTTGGCCTTTCTATAAGCCTCCTGATGATTGCGGTTATCAGCGACATATTGGAATATGATAAATTTCAGAAAAATCGAGATTCGATTTACCGTATAATCACTAAAACTTACGATAAAGAAAGTGTAGAACACTGGGCCACTTCTCCCGCTCCTGCAGCTGAATTAGTCAGCGAATTTTCTGAAATAAAGCATATCGTAAAAATGAATAATCAGCTTGAAGGAGAAGTTCATTATAATGGAAAGTACATTCCGATGTATGGCTTCTTTGTTGATCCTGCTTTTTTAGATGTTTTTTCATTTGAGCTTATCAAAGGCGATCTAAGTACTGCTTTATCACAGCCTAACAATATTTTAATTACAGAGAGTGAATCGATAAAGCTATTTTCTGAAGAAGACCCACTGGGTAAGGTAGTATCCATCGAGCCTTATGGCGAATTCGTAGTAACAGGGGTACTGAAAGATCATCCAAAAAAATCGCATATCCATTTTGACATCATTGGCTCTTATCAAAAATATACTCAATTGGAGCAGCAACAAATACTGCCAAAACTTAGTACTAAGTGGGACCATCTGGAAGATCACTATACCTACATACAACTAAAAGATGGCTCTACTCCCGACAATCTAATAAATGGAATTGCACAAATCAGCAAAAACAAACAAGCTAACTCACCCAATATCGAGGTGAATATGGAATTACAAGCCATGTCGGATATCACTTTGGGTAAAGAACTCAATCGTAGTTTGGGCCCGCAGTGGGACACCATTTCTATGATAGTATTTGGCGTGATGGCATTGTTCATTTTAATACCGGCCTGTTTTAATTATGCCAATATCTCAATGGCACGTGCTTTAAAAAGAGCTAAAGAAATAGGTGTGAGAAAAGTAGTGGGTGGACAAAAACAGCAGATTTTTCTGCAATTTATTGTAGAAACTATGCTTGTTTGTCTCATCTCGTTTGCACTCTCCTATGTTTTATTCACCTACCTACGTGTAGAGTTTATGGAGTTTCTTGCCCCTGCATCGGCTGCAGGTCTTTCTCTTGAGATTACACCTTTGATGATCGGCTCCTTCATAGCTTTCACTTTGTTTACAGGTTTTCTCATTGGCATCATACCAGCCTTGCATTTTGCGAAAATGAAACCATTAAATGCGCTAAAAAATAAACTCCCTACACGGGTCTCAGGCAAGTTTAACATGAAAAAGGCACTCATGGTAGTGCAGTTTACCCTCTCCTTGGGGTTTATCATGGCGGTTGCCATCATGCTTGATCAGTACAGATATTCACTCAATCACAAAATGGGTTTCGAGCAGGAAAACGTCCTAAATGTAAAGCTCCATGATGCAAAATACGAACAACTCAAAACTGAAGCTTCAAAATTGAGTGAAGTAACTGCTATCTCTTTTTCTTCAACAATAGTAGGCGTCAGGTCTCACAATTTTACATGGATCAAGCAATCTGATCATGGAGATTCTAGTCAGGTATTTCAAATTTTTGCCGATCAAAACTATTTAGATCTTCATGAGATTCAATTATTGGCAGGTAAAAACTTCCCTTCTGAAATGCCAAAGCAAGAGTCTTATGTAATTGTAAATGAAGAGTTTGTAGCTAGTCTTGGTTATGAAAATAATAATGACGCACTAGGCAAGACAGTGATTCTTGAAAACGGTACTGAAGTAAGCATCATTGGAGTGGTTCAAAACTTTCACTACACAGATATTCGAAATGAAATAAAGCCTATGTTTTTTAGGTATGATCCTTCGCAATTTGCATATGCTAACCTAAAGCTCAACACACCTGATGTTTTTAGCACAATTGATAAGCTTGAAGATGAGTATGAAAAATTATCAGAAAGAGAATTTCAAGCAACATTTTTAAGTAGCGATATCAACGATGTGTATGTGTGGTATCATTATTTTGTTAAAATGGTAGGCTTTCTTGGCTTTCTGGCGATTACGATTTCTTGCCTGGGTCTCTTAGGAATGGTGGTATTTAATGTGGAGAGCCGCACCAAAGAGGTAGGAATAAGAAAGGTACATGGCGCTTCCGTTAAAAAAATAGCTTTTATTCTATCCAAAGAGTATATCAGTATGGCGGCATTATCCGTCATTATTGCAGTGCCACTCACCTATGCTCTTTTTGATTTTATGTTGCCTTACATGCAGCACTATAATGCTGGAGTAAGCATCGGAGCTGTGTTTTTAAGCATTTTATTTTTATTGGTAATGGTAGGGCTCACCATTTCATCGCAAACAGTGAAGGCCGCTAAAGCCAATCCGGCAGATACACTCAAGTACGAGTAAGATTTGAGATATGACTAAACTCCTCGAATCGTGTATTTGAGGAGTTTTATTTATTTACCGTCTCGTATCCTGCTGGTTTTTTATTCTTAAAACCATTTCCATAGAGCTTTTTACGGGTTTTCCATGATTTGCGGTTATCCCTTTTCTTATGCTTGAATTGCAATTTCATGGCCGCTGATGGGGTCATCCACTCCAGGTTGTCCGAATGATTATTTAAAGTATCCCCATCCAGGTGAACAACGATATTTTGTTCAGTTGGCCTTAGATTAATATTCCAAACCTGAGCTACTGCTTTATGTACATAAACTGTTTTTCGTTTATTATCATCGTCACGTAGGTCTAAGAAATAGAAGCCATCAGGGTGAACCCGTGCCTTCATCACTCGACCAATCAAAGGTGGTTTTCTTCTCTTAATTACGCCACTACGACTAATTTCATAATTAGCAAAACCCGGTATCGGTTTAAAGAAGTCATCATCAATTGTAATGCGGTGTGTTTCTTTGATTATTTTCTCTTCCGGAGGCTCAACCAAAAATTCTTGTGTTCTTTTATACCTTCCTTTTGCTGCATGTGATCGGGCCTCGTGAAGGCCCAAACAAAGTATATTGGTGTAGTAATTATTAAGTCTGTTAAAATCCTTGTGCTGCACATAGCAACCCTCAAAGTAATCTTTACAAAAGTTTTTGGCAACGAGCATGGGCGCTTTTACATAAATCATTTTACGTTCGCCACCGTTGAGAGAAGCAGGCATACTAAACCTATACCTTATCTGACCGTCATAATGAATCATGCGCCTCATCTGAACAGCCCCATTTAGCAGCAAGCGCACCCTGCCATAATTACTTACCTGATAGTTTTTATCTGTTTTATACCCACCGGGAAACTTAATCTTTTTCCAAATTTCTTTAGCACTACGAGGCATGATTCTAATCGATTGGAAAACCAAATTAGCCACATCTTGGAAAAACACCAAGTATTATTCACTTAGCATAAATTGATAGTAGATTTGTTATATTCTACGCGCTTAATCTAAAAGATTTGTTCCTTTCAGGTCTTCGAGTTCATCGATATCATTAAGAAGAGCTGTTTGGCCATAAGTCAGCTTTTGAGATTCAATTTTTTTAATTGTATCGCTAAAAACGTGTGGCGTGCTCCAATTTTTAATCTTGAAGATTTCCTCATTGGGTCTCTTCATACCAATCAAATAATAGCCGCCATCTTTGGCTGGTCCAATTACTACATCTTTATTATCCAGTTTAGCAAAGGATTGATCAATGATCTTTTCACTAAGCTCGTATATATCAGAGCCTACCAGACTCACTTTTTCATATCCGGCAGCCAAAGAATCCGCTATGGCGTTATACATTCTTTCTCCCAATGTTTCGCCTCGTTGCACGTGTTTCTTATAGGTATGATTGTCCCAAAAATCTTCCGAATCAACATACTTCCCATAATAAATGGCTACATCACAAGTCAATTTTTCTGTCATTCTATGACTGTGTGATAATAATTTCAGATAGACGGCTAAGGCTTCGTCATCTCCAATTGATTTAGCCAATCGCGTTTTTACTCTACCTATTTCGGGATTCTTTACGAATACAATTAAAAGATTCTTACTCATTAGTATACTCTAATTCCATTAATAAGCCATTGAGACCACTTTTTATTATAGGTATGCACGCTATCAGTTACTCCGCTTTTATTTACCACTTCTCCACCATTATTCTTCCAATCAAAGATGCCTCCGTATAAATTATAGACTTCCTTAAAGCCAAACTTCTGTAGCTTTTCACCAATTTTCTCACTACGATATCCCACCGAGCAATATACCACCACCGACTTTTCCTTATCCAACTCAGCCACCATTTCTTCAGAAAAATTATCGTAGTCAACAAATATTGCAGACTCAATATGGCTAGTCTCATACTCTTTCTGAGTCCTGCTGTCTAAAATCAATACCTCGTTATTATTGATTTTTTCTCTCAATTCTGCCTGTCCCATGAGAGGAACGGTCTCGTTTAATAGCGATTTTATCTTTTTATCAAAATCTGTTTGTGACATGCAATTAGTGGATAATATTGTTAAAA
>NZ_SMMD01000758.1 GCF_009711475.1 Fulvivirga aurantia | reverse complement strand
CAGGCAGAAAATATTGCTACTGTTGGACAGGCAATATCTTACCTAGAAGAGAACGTAAAATAATTAAATAACATAATCAACCCCATCACCTAAACTTCTTGTATGACTTTAAGAAGAGTAGTAGTAACCGGCATAGGTGCACTCACACCCATTGGAAATACCGCCTCAGAATATTGGGACGGTCTGAAAAATGGCGTTAGTGGAGCTGCTCCTATCACACGGTTCGATGCCGAAAAGTTCAGGACTAAATTTGCCTGTGAGGTTAAGAATTTCAATGCTGAAGATCATTTTGATAGAAAAGAGGCCCGTAAAATGGACCCCTTTACTCAATATGCGCTTGTAGTGGCTGACGAAGCTATTAAAGATTCGAAGTTAGACCTTGAAGCTATTGATCTTGATAAGGCAGGTGTAATCTGGGGCTCCGGTATTGGCGGACTAAAAACATTTCAGGAAGAAGTAAGGAGTTATGCTTTAAACGATAACACACCTCGTTTTAACCCTTTCTTTATTCCGAAAATGATCGCGGATATAAGTGCCGGTTATATTTCAATTAAATACAATTTTAGAGGCCCTAACTTTGTAACTGTTTCAGCTTGTGCTTCTGCATTAGTGGCGTTGATCGATGCGATGAACTACATTAGACTGGGGCATATGGATGTTGCCATCTCTGGTGGTAGCGAAGCTGCTGTAACAGAAGCTGGTATGGGCGGATTTAACTCAATGAAGGCCCTTTCTGAGCGTAACGACTCACCGGAAACGGCATCAAGACCTTTTGATAAAGATCGTGATGGTTTCGTACTCGGAGAAGGTGCAGGAGCGCTTATATTAGAAGAATATGAGCATGCCAAAGCAAGAGGAGCTAAAATCTACGCAGAAATTATCGGTGGAGGTATGTCTGCTGATGCACACCACATTACAGCGCCACATCCTGATGGATTAGGTGCAACCAATGTAATGAGAAATGCATTGAATGACGCTAACATCAAGCCGGAAGAAGTGGATTACATAAACGTACACGGTACGTCTACACCACTTGGCGATAAAAGCGAGACAACTGCTATAAAAAATATCTTTGGTGAGCATGCTTATAAACTAAATATAAGTTCAACTAAATCGATGACCGGTCACTTACTAGGTGCGGCAGGAGCAATTGAGGCTGTTGGTTGTGTATTGGCTATGAACCATGGTTTAGTACCTCCAACAATCAACCACTTTACTGACGATGAAGAGCTTGACAATAAGTTGAACCTAACGTTTAACAAAGCGCAAGAGAGAGAAATCAATGTGGCCTTAAGTAACACTTTCGGCTTTGGTGGACACAACACCTCAATAATTTTCAAGAAAATTTAGTAAGGTGAATCGTGCTGTAAAGCGCTTATTCAGTCTATTTAGTAGAAAATCCGAAAAAGATAAAAGGCTTATTACCGCAATAAAAAATATTGTTGGTAGTAAGCCTTTAAATTTATCTCCTTATCGATTGGCTGTAATCCACAGCTCAATGGCCAAAAAACACAAAAATGGTCATAAGGAATCTAACGAACGACTTGAATACCTCGGTGATGCTATACTGGGTGCAGTTGTAGCTGATTTCTTGTTTAAAAAATACCCCTATAAAGACGAAGGCTTTCTTACCAGTATCAGATCCCGTATTGTAAATCGGGAATCACTCAATGTCTTGGGTAAGAAAGTAGGCCTCAATCAACTTGTAGAATACGATAAAACCAAGAGAAGTAAGCTTTCTCACAAATCCTTATATGGCGATACCCTGGAGGCGCTGGTGGGAGCCGTTTACCTCGACAAGGGTTATCGTTTTTGCGCCAAGTTTATTATCGAAAAGCTAATTACACCTTATTTTGACATTTCTGAGGTTGCCAAATCTGATACCAACTTCAAAAGTAAAATCATCGAGTACGCACAGCAGAAAAATAAGAATGTACGCTTTGACATCATCAATGTGACCAATGATAAGCATCACAAAGAGTTTACTGCTCAGGTATTTATAGATGACAAACCACTTGGCAAGGGCCACGGCCACAGTAAGAAGAAGGCTGAGCAGAATGCATCTCAAAAGTCTTGTGAGCTATTGAAGTTAGACTAAAGATTAGCGATATTCGCCAATAAAAAATTAGTGGCGTGGTAGACTTACGAATTGCAGGAGCAGCATTGAATCAAACTCCATTAGATTGGAGCAACAATCTCAACAACATTAAAGATGCCATTGACAAGGCCATAGATGCCAAAGTCGATCTACTTTGCCTACCCGAGCTCACCATTACCGGTTATGGCTGCGAAGACAATTTTTTAAGCCAGTGGATTTATGATAAATCGCTTGAATGCCTGCAACAAATTCGTCCGTGGTGCAAAGGTATATCGGTAGCTGTTGGTCTACCCATTCGAGTTAAAGGCATCGCATATAATGCAACCTGTATTATTGAAAACGCAGAGTTTAAGTGCATCTATGTAAAACAAAACATGGCACTTGATGGCGTACACTATGAGCCTCGTTGGTTTACACCTTGGGAGATAGACCGCCAGGAGCAAATTCAAATAGGCGACTTCACCTGTCATATTGGTGACCTAATTTATAACCTAAAAGGTGTAAAAATTGGCTTTGAAATCTGTGAAGATGCCTGGAGAAAAGGTCGACCGGCCTGCAGACTGCATAAAAAAGGTATTGATTTGATCATAAACCCAAGTGCCAGCCATTTTGCCATGGGCAAGACGCTTGAGCGCGAAGAATTGGTTGTAAGTAGCTCCAAAAATTTTGACTGCGCATATCTCTACGCCAATCTACTAGGCAACGAAGCCGGTCGTATGGTTTATGATGGAGAGATTCTGATAGCTCAAAAGGGTCACCTACTAGCAAAAAATGATTGGCTTTCTTTCAAAAACGTTGATCTCGTTTATGCTGATGTTGACTTTGCGCAAAGTTTCAAAAAATCAACCCCACAGGATTATTCGAGAGATAAGAATATTGAGTTTGCTAAAGCTTCATCACTTGCATTATTTGATTACCTGAGAAAAAGTAAAAGCAAAGGATTTGTACTTTCTCTCAGCGGTGGTGCCGACTCTTCTTCTATAGCCGTGCTTGTTGCTGAGATGGTAAGAAGAGGTATCAAAGAATTAGGAGTCTCTCAATTTATAGAGAAGATCGGCCTCAAAGAAACGCTAAGAGAGGCACTTGATCTACCAGAGGATAAAGTAGACAAGTTCATTGTAGCCAAGATATTACACTGTGCGTATCAAGGCACTGTAAACTCTTCGGATGATACTTTTAACTCTGCCAAAGCCTTGTGTGAAGATATTGGAGCTACATTCTCTCATTGGTTGATAGATGAAGAAGTGAAATCCTACACAGAGAAAATGGAAACCGTCTTAGGTAGATCATTGACCTGGGAGCAGGACGATATTGCGCTTCAAAATATACAAGCCAGGGCTCGATCACCAATAATCTGGATGTTGGCCAACATCAACAATGCTTTACTGCTGACTACTTCAAACAGAAGTGAGGGAGATGTTGGCTATACAACTATGGACGGTGATACATCTGGTAGCATAGCTCCTATTGCAGCTGTTGATAAGCATTTTATCATCAATTGGCTGAAGTGGGCAGAAACGGATTTAGGCTACCAGTCGCTTAAGCATGTAAATAGTCTACAACCAAGTGCTGAGCTACGCCCACTTAGCTCCACTCAAACAGATGAAACCGATTTGATGCCTTACAGTATTTTAGTGAAAATAGAAAGAGAGGCTATCAAGCATCATAAGTCTCCAGTAGAAGTCTTTCGCAAATTATCATCGGAAGGACTTGAACCTGATGATTTACTTAAGAAACACATTACTAAGTTTTTTCAGCTTTGGTCTCGCAATCAATGGAAGCGTGAGCGCATTGCCCCTGCCTTTCATTTAGATGATTTCAATGTAGACCCAAGGACCTGGTGTAGGTTTCCGATTTTATCTAGTGGGTTTAAAGAAGAGCTGGCTGAGCTAAATTCAAATACATAAGCTAAATACTAAAACATCATACTGACTACTAATTAGTAACTACTATATTTGCCACATGTCATTATTAAGCTACTTAATCTGGACTGCTGATCCGGAGTTTTTTACCATTCCATTTCTCGATAGATCAGTAAGATATTACGGTTTACTTTTCGCACTAGGCTTTCTTATTAGCCAGCAAATCATGTTTTACATGTATCGCAAAGAGGGCAAACCTGAGAAAGATGTAGAAACACTGACCGTCTTTATGATCATAGCCACCATCATTGGTGCACGTCTGGGGCATGTTTTCTTTTATGAGCCCGATAAATACCTTGCCAATCCATTAGATATATTGAAGATTTGGGAAGGTGGCCTCGCCAGCCATGGTGCTGCCTTCGGGATCCTATTGGCGCTGTGGCTATATACTCGTTATGACATTGGCTTTAAAGGCTTAAAATTAAAGACCGAGCGTATCACACGACCAGGCCAAAACTGGCTTCAGGTGGTAGATCGAATTGTAATTGTGGTGGCTTTAACGGGTTGTTTGATCAGGTTTGGCAATTTTATGAACCATGAGATTTATGGAATTCCTACTAACTCAAGCTATGGTGTAGTATTCACCAACAACATTAATTCTTTTTTCGGTGAGCCAAACTCACCCATTGCCGATATCGACTACGAAAAAAGAGATGCTGATTTAAATGAAGATGGCGCTGTTCCAATTCAGTTAAATTTAACGCTTAAAAACCACCCTGATTTAAGAACGAAAGAACATGTAGCTACCTACCTGGAAGGTCGATTTAAAGAGTTGCTGACCAGCTACAGTTATATCAATGAGCACATTAGCCAGTCAAAAAGTCGACCACTTGATTTTGAAATCAGTAAGAATAGCGATGGCACATTCAGCGCAGCTGTCAATACCTACGCTATAGCCAGACACCCAACTCAGCTCTATGAGTCAGGCACCTCTCTGGCCCTTTTCTTCTTACTTTTTATAATCTGGAGTAGGTACCGGGAGCAAACACCACCTGGTTTGTTGTTTGGTATATTTTTGATTTTGTTATTCGGCTTACGTTTTGTTCATGAGCTTTTCAAAGAAAACCAGGTAGCTTTTGAGGATGGTATGGCATTTAACATGGGCCAAATTTTGAGTATTCCACTCATCATGTTTGGTATCATAGTGCTAATCAGATCTTTAACAATCGGTAAGGTAGAAAAACAAACGCCACAGGATTCTCACTAGCCGTCTGGCATAGTTTAGCAATCCAAAATTATAGGTGCTTACAGCAGCTCAATAGGTTGTTGTATTGTCAGTTTATCTTTTTATTTTTATAGCTTACATTTTTTTTCGAGCCGGTGGCTTGATTGGGTGGGAAGGCATGCTGACAATACTCTTATCATTTCTATTTTCGATTTCTTCTGCAACAGATACTGTTGCAAGCGTTGAGCATACATCGATACAAGCTAAGTCAGATTCCACAGTAGCTGAGCGAGTAACTATTGATAAAATATTTATCATTGGTAATAAGAAAACCCGTAAGAAAATAATTCTTAGAGAGCTCGATGTAAAAGAGGGTGAAGTCTATGACACAGAAGACCTTGAGCAAATCTTAAAGGCTGACAAGAACAAAATTACTAACTTGAGGCTTTTCACTTCAGTGGAAGTAACCACACTACACCTGAGTCCTACGTTGGTAGATATAGTGATTCAGGTTTCAGAGCGTTGGTATACTTTTCCGGCCCCTATTTTTGACCTTGTAGACCGTAATTTCAATGATTGGTGGCAAAATCAGAATCATGATTTAAGCCGTACCAATTATGGGGTCCGTATATATCAGAATAATTTTAGAGGAAGGAACGAAACGCTTCGTTTGATTTTGCAATTTGGTTATACCAAAAAGTTTGGCCTAAGCTATAGAATCCCTTATATCGATCGGTCTCAACGTCACGGCCTTTCTTTTGGCTTTGACTACTCAGAAAATAAAAATGTACCGTACACTACCTCCGAGCACAAACAGGTATTTCTCGACTCAGAAGACCTTTTGCGTGTGGAGCGATCATTTTATTTGGGTTATAGGTTTCGCAACTCATTTTATACCAGGCACAATGCGTATTTAACCTTCAACTCTAATGCAATTAATGACACCCTGGCTACGCTTAATCCTAACTTTTACCAAGCTGGTTCAACCCTTCAACGTTATTTTGAGTTCATGTACGTATTTCAGCATGACAAACGAGACATTGTAGCCTACCCTTTGCACGGGAGTGAGTTTGAAGTTGAATTTAGAAAGTCTGGATTGGGAATTTTTAATGACATCAATCAATACAAGCTTCATCTTAGATATACCAAGTACATCGATTTACAGCGTAATTTTTATTTAGCAAACTACACATCAACCTATTTCAGTGGACCAGAAGAGCAGCCGTATGACAATTTAGGGGCGCTTGGTTATAAAAATGACTTTGTACGTGGTTATGAGCTATTTCTGATAGAAGGACAGCGCTACTTCCTCAACAGAACTACGCTTAAAAAGAAGCTTTTCTCCTTTAGAGAACGCTTAAATTTTATACCTGTAGAGCAATTCAGAGATTTTCCATTGGCTGTATATATTAAAACATATTTCGATTTTGCCTACACTGAAAATATAGAACGCTACGATGAGAATTTTATGAACACATCACTGACCAACCAATACATATACGGTACCGGTTTTGGTTTAGACTTTGTAACCTCCTACGACACTGTCATAAGATTTGAATACAGCTTTACCAAAGAAAACACCTCTGGTTTCTTCTTCCACCTCAAGAAAGAGTTTTAGTCATACTTCAGTTTCTTTTTCTTGCCTTTATCAGTAAAGTAATACCACTCACCCACTCGTTTTCCGGCTTCATACCTGCCTTCATATTCTAGCTGGCCGTCATCATTATAAAACTGCCACAAACCTTCTTCCAGGCCATTTGAGAAAGCTCCCTTTTGAGTAAGCACACCTTCTTCGTTATAATAAAGCCACGGACCGTGGGGTTCTCCATCTTTGTAATTAAGCTTTCGCTTCACGGTGCCATTTTCATGATAGAATTGCCACACACCTGTATACAACCCATTATGATATTTACCGAATTTCTCTACTTGACTGTTTGGGTAGTAATAATAGGCAGAATCTACCAATAGCCCCTTTTGCCATTGCTCCTTCCCTATAACCTGACTATTTGGATGGTAATATTTCACAGAGCCGTGCAAAGAACCAGCGAGATAGCTCTCTTCAGCACTCTTGACCCCATTTTCATAAAAATAAAGCCAGGAACCAATTTTCTTATTTTTCTGAAAGCTTCCTACTGCCTTTATTTCTCCACTTTCATAAAACAGTGTATCTTGCGCACCAACTTCGATGAAAACAAAA
>NZ_SMMD01000893.1 GCF_009711475.1 Fulvivirga aurantia | reverse complement strand
TCAGGATGACTCACCTTTTGAGACAGCCTCCTTGTATCATATAGCAGCAGTTACTACTTACTCAACTTAGCAAAATGCTTATAGAAGAGCGAAATCGTTTCTATTCCTTTAAAGTAATTAGTCACCCCATAATGCTCATTTGGTGAGTGTATTGCATCTGAATCTAAGCCAAAGCCCATGAGCAGTGTGTCTAAGCCCAGCTCTTCTTTAAACAAGGCTACAATCGGAATACTTCCTCCATCTCTTGTAGGTATTGGTCTTTTGCCCCATGCCTCTTCAAAGGCATCACTCGCAGCAGCATACGCCACTGAGTCTATTGGCGTCACGGCTGGTTCACCTCCATGGTGAGGAGTCACTTTTACCTTTACACTATCAGGCGCTATACGCTTAAAATGATCACTAAATAGCTTCGTTATCTCTTCAGAAGACTGATTCGGCACTAAACGCATAGATATTTTAGCATTGGCCTTAGAAGGTAAAACCGTTTTTGCACCTTCACCAATATAACCACCCCAAATACCATTTACATCTAATGATGGACGAATGCCCGTCCGCTCGATAGAAGTATAGCCTTTCTCGCCATTCACATCATTGATATCAAGGTCTTTTTTATAGGCTTCTAAATCAAACGCAGCCTTATTAATTGCTTTTCTTTCCTCCTCTGTCAGCTCTTGTACATTGTCATAAAAGCCCGGTATGGTGATATGATTATTTTCATCTTTGAGTGACTCTATCATTTCACAAAGCACATTGATCGGATTTGCAACTGCTCCACCGTATACACCAGAGTGAAGGTCTCTATTTGGCCCGACAACTTCCACCTCTAAGTAGCTAAGGCCTCTTAAACCTGTTGTTATAGAAGGTGTATCAAGAGAGATCATTGCTGTGTCTGATACAAGTATCACATCTGCAGCAAGCTTTTCTTTATTGTTTTTTACAAAAATGCCAAGGTTGTCTGAGCCTACTTCCTCCTCACCTTCTATCATAAATTTGATGTTACAGCTCAAGCTGTCTGTAGCCATCATCGTTTCGAAGGCTTTTACATGCATAAACATCTGCCCTTTGTCATCACAGGCGCCTCTTGCATATATCTTATCATTTTTGATCACTGGCTCAAAAGGAGGAGAGTCCCACAGCTCGTAAGGATCTGGTGGCTGCACATCGTAGTGACCGTAAACCAGTACTGTAGGTAGAGAAGGATCTATTATCTTTTCTCCGTAAACTATTGGATAACCGGCAGTTTCACAGATTTCTGCCTTATCAATTCCGGCCTTTTCTAAGCTTGATTTTACGAAATCAGCAGCACGGTGAACATCATCTTTAAATTTACTGTCAGCACTTACAGAAGGGATACGAAGTAAGTCAATAAGTTCGTCTAAAAACTTCTGTCGATTTTCATCGATATATTGTTTTGCACTCATTCTATTGCCATTTGGTTAGAAAGCCCTAAAGGTAGTTCGATAATGTTAATTGCCCAATGATTAGCAGCAAATTAGGCTTCTGTATTAGGCAAAAAGATGTCTATCTGAGTGCCTTTTTTAGCTTCACTTTCGATATTAATAGTGCCTCCCAGTTTATCGATAGATTGCTTAACAATGTACATGCCCAGGCCAGAACCTTCTGATTTTTCTGTGGCCCTGTAAAACATATCGAAGATTTTATCACGATGAGTCTGATCTATGCCAATCCCGTTATCTTCAAACTTGATAGTCACACCAGCAGACTTGATGTCAACAGTGATATTGAGATAACTATTCTCCTTTTCTTCATCCTGGTACTTGAAAGCATTAGAAATGATATTGCTGAAAATAATTTTAAGGCGTAATGGATCTGTTTTAAAAGCATGATTTTTACCTTTCACATTCACTGTGGTTTTCAGTCTCTTGTAACCATCCAGGTATTCCAAATCTGCAATACAACCATTGATGAGCTCCTTAAGTTGCAGTTCTTCTATTTGCACATCGGCTCTACTGGCCTTGGCGTAATTAAGCATCGATTTTACAAAATCGTCAAGCTTCATTACACTTTGCTCTATTTTATCGAGATAGCCTTCCTTAGATCCGGGAGTATCGTCTTGTTTGGCGATGTTGACCAAACCGAGAATAGATGTGAGTGGTGAGCGTATGTCGTGAGAGGTCTTATAGACCAATTGATCTAACTCAAAGTTTCTATCTGAAAGCTCTTTCATGGCTATATTTAAGGCCTCTTCTCTCGCTGCAAGCGCCTGGTTTTGCTTCCTGAGTTCGTCATTTAGCATGATCAGCTGATCTTCGACTTGCTTTAAGTCCGAGATATCTCTTATCGCTCCATCAAAGTACTCCTCACCATCTTCTTTGATGACGTAGCTACTCATTAAACCCCAGAAAGTATCGCCATTTTTCCTCTTGAATAAAACTTCCTCATTTCTAATGGAGCCCAACCGCCTGAGGTTTTCTATGATGGTTTCTCTTTGCTCGGCATCGTTGTACAAGTCGTAAATATTTACCGCCATCACGTCTTCATTACTGTCAAAGCCAAACATCTCAACGAAAGCGTCATTGACATACACCAGCCCTTGCTTAAAAGTGCTCCGATAAATGCCTTCCTTTATATTTAGGTTTATGGAAGAAAGCAGTTGTTCGCTCTCCCTTAGTCTTTCCCGAGCCAGTTTTTCTGAAGTAATATCTCTGATGGCTCCATCGTAAATCTCCTGATGCTCACTGCCTTCACCTAATCTACTGCTGATTAGTCCCCAAAACTCTTCTCCATTTTTTCTGCGAAATTTGATTTCGACATTAGTAATACGCTTATTCTCAACCAGCAACTTTTTGATTTTCATTCGCTGGTTATCGTTTACGTATAATGTGCTCGGTTTTACCTTGTTAAGCTCTTCTAAGGAGTCGAAGCCAAATAAATTAAGAAAGGCGTGGTTTACATAGACAAATTTTTCACCCGGGAGATTTCTATAAAGCGCCTCGGTAATATTCTGGTTAATGCTCTCAAGTAGAAACTTGCTTTCCTTGAGTTTATCTTCTGCTTCTTTCTGTGCAGAAATGTCTCTAAAATTAGATACAATCCCTCCGACACTTGGTTCGTGCAACAAATTGGTGAGTGTGGTTTCACACCACACGTATCGGCCATCCTTTACCTGTAGGCGTTGTCTGAATGTAACTGATTTTCCCGGGTTATCTGCGGCTTTTGCAAACTGTTCATAGCAATCGGGCTTGTCATCGGGGTGGATAAACTCAATTCCCTTCCTGTTGTATAAATCAGCCTCCTCATAACCTCCAAAATTTTTTACAGATGGACTCACATAGGTGATATATCCTTCCTCGTCATAAAGCACAATGCCTTCATAAGCATTGTCAATAAGTGCCCGGAAGCGTTTTTCACTCCTGTTAAAATCTCCAGTATGTAGGTTTTCTTTACTGCCCATAATCTATCATGCGATTGGCCAATTCTTAGGCGCAGTATAGAAATATACGAAGTTATCTAAAGAAAGCGATGATGATTTTGTATTTAAAGGGTCACCCCAACTCCAAACTCAACCATATCTGCAGTACGGCTGTGGGCCTTAAGTGTGATCTGACCAAAGGCATTTTTTAAAGGGTAGTACTTAAGACCATAACGCTGGTACCAGGTAGCATCATATATTTTTTGGGGCTTAAACAGGTAGTAACCACCCTGTACGATCACTATCATCTTTCCTAGAAGTATTTCTGTGCCTGCTGTTATGGCCAACTGCCGGCCGTCAAGATCTGGCTCAAAATCTTCGGGCACAGATGGATCTCCAGCTTTCCATGTAGAGTGTGCTCTCTTCATCGACTCTCTGTCATACCAAAAGCCATCAACACCAAGCAAAGCACTGTTAAACCTTGTCACTTGCTTACTTACATAAAAAGAAGCACTGTAGGCGGTATGTTTAAAATCCTCTCGCCAAACCTCTCTCCAGGAGCGAGAAGCCATAAGATTAAATTTAAGCTTAGGGTCTATTCGTGTGGTCGTGTCTTTGTAGAATGTCAGATTTCCAGGATTTGGCACATAGCGCAACCCAACTCCGATTGCGGGAAAATTCATGCCATTGTTGGGCATATTTAACTTGCCATTTGAGTAGTGCCTAAAAGCAGCGTTAAAATTGATATAATAATTGGGATTTAATTGCACTTCATAATGCATCGTACCCCTGAGAATGTAACTAATGGTACTACTAACCGCCTTATTTTCAGGATTAGTTTCTTCATCGAAAGTTCTGGTAGAGTAGACCAAACCTGTACCAATATTAAATCTGAATTGCCCTTTCTTATCTTTACTGGTTGTGAAGTCTAAATAGCTTGAGAGTGAATATACTTCGCCCAGCTCATCAGGGTCTCCATAATTGTAATACTCAAAAGCGTGACCTACCTGAGGGTAATTAAAGATGCTCTGCCATGCTTTGTTGCCATTGGTCATTTTGTTGGCGTAAAGCTCAATGCCATATAAATTGGTAAGCTTTAGTTTAGGCATATTTGGTTTATACCGCAATACACCTCCATAGTACGGATTAGCTCCAAACGACCATATAGGTTTTTTCGCCTCCTGTGCATGCGCATCCAAACCAACCAATAAGACAGCAAATATAATTAGGGCTCTTATCATCTTCACCAAATCAGAATTCTGGCAAATCTATGAATCTTTTATGAAATGATGTAGCTAAGCATTTGCCACAAACAGGATATTGGTGACTGCATATAATTCTTTAAGCAACGCTTCGTCTGTTCGTAAAGCACTCTTATTTTTTAGAATAAATTCATCCTTAACAGCACTTAGTACAAATAATAATGGATCAACCAGCTTCTGAGAGGAGACTCTAGATTCGATGGCATTTTTCAGCAACGATTTTTGCTTGTCAAGGACTTCTGATTTCATTGCTGAAAGTTCTTCAGAATGATCATGTTTTAGGTTAATTAACAGATCAAATTTATCACCTAACTGCCTCGAAAACTTTAACTCGGCTATAGTTCTATGCACAAACCAATCGGCCAGATCATCACCTGCCTGGCTATCTAAGTATGCTATTACTTCGGCCAATTGATTGGCAGTATCATCAATCAAATATTGATAAAGTGCCTTTTTATTTTCAAAGTATTGATAAACACTACCCTTGGCTATGCCCAATGTTTTTACCAATCGGGAAATAGAAGATTGATGATAGCCGTGTTTGGCAAACTCTCCGATGGCGGCTTGCTCAAAACTATTTTTCTTTTTTTCTGATAATCTCTTGTACGTTGATGAAGGCATAGTATGACCGATTGGTCATAAGATAATGGTTTATTCGCCCTTTTACAATCTAGAATTCTGTAAATACCTCTTCAGGCACTTCATCAGTGACCTTTACCGCTTTAGGTCCTCTGTTATCTGATCGATCAGCCGAAAGCAATATGCCATTATACTCCTTATAATTATCCCAAGGCCAGATAGCGCTTGCACTATCTTGTTCGAAGCTTCTGAAATAGCTCCATTGCTTGATAAGGTTATCCTCTTCATCTACAAAAACCTCATATTTATTATTTGGAGTATCACCCACATTGTTAAAAGTAAGGGCTAGAATATGCGCTTGCTCACCTGCCTGAGTAGTATCTTTTCGATCATATTTTAAAGTAACACCAGAGTCTTTGAGCTTAAAAGGCATTACCAACCAATAGGAATCGTTGATCCAAATGCTTTTTCCACGCTCTACATATTTCTTCAAAGAGTCTGGCTGGGTCACTTCCTCTCCATTTCTCATTACCCGACCTGTGTTTTCATGAATATTTACCAAGTAAATCGAACTGTCTCTTTTATCTTCAATTCTCACCCGACCTGTAGACTTATCCCATACCAGGTCTCGTATACCGAAAAAATTCCAGGAGATTACTTTGGTGTTATCCCAGGCCTCTCTACCTCCCATTGCCACCATCACACTATCAGCAATAGTAATTGCAACAGAATCAGACTCTTTGAGATTAAAACCTTCTGCAGCCGGATTTACTTCAACATTTTCTACAGTATTTTCGGCTGGTTGATTGCATGCCCATAAAGCACATGGCAATATTGTCACTAGGATAAATTTTCTCATTTCTTCTTATTTTTTAAGCTTATAAAGTCTAGTATTTGCACATTCTTCTCCCTGAAAATATACTTCCTCAGCAAACCTTCTACGGGTAAGATAATAATTGCTACAATGATCTGAATGATAAAATCTATAACAGGTGAGGTTTGTGTACCAAACTCATTTTCTGCGACTGTTTGTATAAATTCTATAATGATGATTAACGTGAGCAAGGCCAACAACCTACTCATCATGCGGTATTTATAACCTAGCTTTTTCAGTTTTACTGACAAAAACAGAAGTAAAACCAGGGCACTAAACTCTAGCGCTAAAAACCAAGGTCTTTTCCAATAGGGTGGTAAAATTTCAAACTTAATAGGTGGCATTTCCTTGATACCACTCACGATATTTCTAGACCTCATTTTAAGCTCATAATCACCATCCGGTAGGTAAGGAATGGGTATTACATTATAGCCGCTCGACCACTCAGACCATTTATCACTCAAGCCTATAAGCTTATACTGATACTCTGTATTAAGTACACCTGTGTACTCTGGTTGTACAAATTCAAAGGTCAATGGGCTACTTTGTTGATCAAACTTTAGCTTAGGTTTTGGCAAAAACACCTCATTGGTTGTGCGGATGTCTTTCAAATACAGATCATACTCAGCGAGTGTTTTACCCATACTCTGATCTGCGTTGATTTTGTATAGATTCTTGTCTTTAGTAAGTACCCAAAAATCTTTTTGAGACTCATCGTATGAGATATGCTCTACATCAGTAAATACTGAGAGCACATCGAGCTGTGAGGAAGTGAATTTGGCTCCCAAAGTTTGCCACTTGTCATCTTTTAAAAGCCAGACGGCTCCCGTGTTATCTTTTAAGTATTTCCTTAATTGATTCTCCTTGGTTCGTTTGAGTTGTTTCTTATTTTCATCAAAAAGATAAATTCCAGATTCGTTTACAAAGTATACCTTCTTATCGTAAGCAACCCCATAAGTTTCATAGAAAAAAGGATTGTTGATAGCGTATTCTTCGGAGGCAACTATTTCATTGTTTTCTAATTTTATCCAATAGATCTCACTGCTGCTGCAAAACCAAATACGGTTTTCATGATCTTCAAAAATGTATGATACCCAATCTGAAAAATCATTAAGTAATTCTGTTTTTGTAAATCGCCCACGGTTTATGTTAAACACTTCGAACTTATCGTCATAAGTGCTTACAAACAATTTTTGGTAGGTCTCAGAAACGAAGAAAGACCTTGTAGGAACATTGGTGATCTGTGTCGCAGTTGAGTCTTGTATTACATAAAGACCATCGAGCCCCCCTGAATATAACCGGCCATCTTTCACGCTTAGATGATTGACCTTTGCGTCTATTCCGTCTACTTTTTTATACTCAAACCATGTATCTTCAAGTATCCGCTCCGTTCGGGAAGTAATTTTGGTAATATTCCTACTAGGTTGTACGTCCTCCTGTTTCTCCTTTTTATCTCTTTTCAGAAAGCCAAAAAGGCCTTTTCTTTCCTTCTGAGCGGATGAAGGCTTTTGTTGTTGTTGTCTTACAATCTGTTTTTCAAGTATAGTTTTTTGACTATACTCGCTGACCTCATCAAGATAAAACAGACCAAGAGATGTACCCACATACAGCTGTTCGTTATGACTTTGTACAGCTATTAAATCACCTTCCAAGCCTGGATACCTATCAAATGAGCGAAATGGGAAAGATGGAGAGATTCTGGTAAAGCCTTCATTATGCGCGACCCAGAGCCCTCGATAGCTATCTATCACCATAGCCAACACCTCATTATCTGGCAAACCATTGCTATAGTTTACAACCTGCTCTACCTCTTCTTTCTTCGGATTGATAAAAACAACACCACCTTTTAAAGTCGCAATAGATACTAAGGAATCATTAACCCACGCACCATCAATAGCTACACTTTCGTTTAAGTATTCGCTATCAACATCGAGTTTTTTTAAGGTTTTGTCAGTAAGTATTGAGAGCTGATTATTTGACTCTCCTAACAGATAGGTAGTCTCATTTTGCCTGGATACAAATTCTATAAACTTACCGTTGAGATAGTCTTGCGGTGGGTCAGACAACGAATTATCTTCAATAAGTTTAACTCCACTTATTTCTGTATTGACGTATACTTTACCCTGTATTTCCAGAAGCTTAAGAAGATCTCCGGAATAAGCAGATTTTATCTTTTTTTGCTTTCCTGTAGTGAGATCATAAATAAAGATGTTGGTTGGGTTGATACCATATAACTTATCCTGAAATATGAGCATATCAAAAACATCTCGTGTAGTGCTATCTGAGAGTGAGATATACTCCTGGTAATCTTCCTGGCTGTTACTTATTTTACCAAAACCATCACTTCCTGCTGTATAAAGGACATTTTTATCGTCTATAGCTACAGAAAATATAGCTGATGGGGTTTGAATTCTTTCCCAGTTCTTACCATCAAACAAAACCACTCCTGAGCGATTGGCTATGCATATCACTCCTCTTTGGTTTTGAGCAATGTCAAAGTTTACATTATTGATATCTGCACTGCTGGGAGAGTAGTGAGTTAAAAAATATCCACCCTCTTGAGCAAAGACATTAATACAGGTAACTAGGCAAAAAAATATTGAAAGAAGCGCTTTCAAAGACTTAGTATTTGACTACAATGTAACGAAATAAAATAAAACAACCCCAAGATATCATCCTGGGGCTGCAAAAATTTGTATTTTATATTACGCCTTGAGCAATCATGGCATCAGCTACTTTTATAAAGCCACTGATGTTTGCACCTATCATGTAGTTGTCTTTGTGGCCGTATTCTTCTGCTGCTGAAAGACAGTTTTCGTGGATGTCTTTCATAATGTTTTTTAAACGATTATCAACTTCTTCACTCGTAAAGTAGGAGCCAAGGTAGTTTTGCATCATCTCGATGCCAGAAGTAGCAACACCACCTGCATTGGATGCTTTACCTGGTGAGTAAAGTACATCATTCTCTAAAACATGATCGATGGCATCTTTGATCAATGGCATATTGGCACCTTCACCAATCAGTTTTACACCATTCTTCACCATGTTTTCAGCGTCTTTCAAATTCACCTCGTTTTGAGTAGCACAAGGAAAGGCACAGTCAGCTTTAATATCCCAAAGTGGGTTAAACTCTTCGTCATCCTTATTCTCGTGGTATTCTGCCGAGCTGTATTCGTCCACATACTCTTTTATGCGACCTCTTTTATTGTTTTTCAGGTCTTTGATGAAATCAAGCTTCTCTTGCGTAATTCCCTCTTCATCATAAATGTACCCTGAAGAGTCTGAAGCTGTAACGGGCTTTCCACCCATGTGTAATATCTTTTCTATAGCATGCTGCGCCACATTACCAGATCCTGATATAAGACAAACTTTGTCTTCCATAGAATCATCTTTATGTTCCAGCATATTTTGAGCAAAATAGATTAAGCCGTAGCCGGTAGCTTCAGTTCTCATCAAACTACCACCCCAGCCAACACCTTTGCCGGTAAGCACACCTGTAAACTCGTTTGTAAGTCGCTTGTGTGTCCCAAACATATAGCCAATTTCTCGAGCTCCTACACCAATATCCCCAGCAGGCACGTCTACTCTATGGCCAATGTGCCTGGTCATTTCTATAAAGAAGTTCTGACAAAACCTCATTACTTCAGCATCTGACTTGCCTTTTGGGTTAAAGTCAGAACCACCTTTACCACCCCCCATAGGCAGACCGGTAAGTGCATTCTTAAATATCTGCTCAAAGGCTAAAAATTTAAGAATACCCGGGTAAACTGATGGGTGAAATCGTAAACCTCCTTTGTAAGGCCCAATCGCACTATTCATTTGTACGCGATAGCCACGGTTTATCTGTATCTCTCCATTGTCGTCCATCCATGTTACACGAAAAGACACAACCCTCTCAGGCTCGAGCATACGCTCAATAATTTTGTGTTTTCTATACTTGGGATTTTTATCTAATACCGGCTTGATGGCGTCTATTACCTCTTCAGCCGCTTGATGAAACTCTGGTTCGCCTGGGTTGCGATCTTTTATGTTTTCAAGTATTTCAGACATAGTTTATTTTAATTTTTTATTAAAGATAGTAGAAGTATTGACAACACAAACGATTGAAACCTCTACTCTATAACTTCTCAGCCAAAAACCTGGCTGTGTGATTGCTATCCTTGTGCTTGATCATTTCCTCTGGAGTACCAGTGAAAGTAACTGTTCCTCCATTTTCTCCCCCTTCAGGACCAAGATCTATTATCCAGTCAGCGGATTTGATTACTTCCATGTTGTGCTCGATGATAATGACAGAATTACCCTGTTCAACAAGTGCATTGATAGAATCCAACAGCTTGGTGATGTCATGAAAATGAAGCCCTGTGGTAGGCTCATCGAAAATGAACAAAATATGATCTTTTTTATCTCTGGTGTTCTTACCTAAATAATAGGCCAATTTTACTCGCTGCGCTTCGCCACCACTAAGTGAATTTGAAGATTGACCAAGGCCTATATACCCCAGGCCAACATCAAATAATGGTTGTAATTTATTGGTAATTGAGGTTTTTCCTTCAAAAAAAGCAAGTGCCTCTTCAACCGTAAGATCTAAAACATCTGCAATGTTTTTGCCTTCAAACTCCACATCTAGCACCTCTTGCTTAAACCTTTTGCCTTTGCAGCTTTCGCAAGTGAGATAAATATCAGCCATAAACTGCATCTCAATCTTCACAACACCCTCTCCTTGGCATGTCTCGCATCGGCCACCATCTACGTTAAAAGAATAATGCGATGGTTTATAGCCTCTTTGTTTTGATAATGGCATATCGGCAAATAACTGACGAATGGCATCATAAGCCTTTACATAAGTTACAGGATTTGATCTGGATGATTTCCCTATTGGATTTTGATCAACAAATTCGATTTGAGTGATCCTTTCATAATCTCCACCTAGTTTATCGAACTTACCGGTGGTCTCAGATACAGTTCCTAAAATTTTACCTATAGCCGGGTAAATAATTTTTTTGACTAATGTAGACTTACCTGAACCACTCACACCGGTGATAGTTGTAAGCACTCCCAAAGGCACCTGTACATCAATATTTTTCAGGTTATTTTCAATGGCGCCTTCTATTTTTATACTGTCTTTCCACTTTCTCCTTTTGTCTGGCACTTCTACCTTCGCTGTACCTAATAAATAGCCAGCCGTGTAAGAACTATTCCCGTCCAGGTCATCAATAGTTCCTTGAAAAACCAACTCTCCTCCATGTACTCCTGCATCTGGGCCAATATCGATAATTTGGTCTGCGGCCTGCATTACTTCTTCTTCGTGCTCCACAACTATTACAGAGTTGCCCATGTCTCGCAAAGATTTTAGCACTCCGACAAGTCGTTGCGTATCTCTCGGATGCAGGCCAATACTTGGCTCATCAAGTATATACATCGAACCAACCAGTGCACTCCCGAGTGAGGTGGCTAATTTAATTCTTTGAAACTCCCCACCAGAAAGAGTTGCGGTCATTCTGTTTAATGTGAGATAGCCAAGACCAACTCTGTTTATATAAGAAAGCCTGTTTTCTATCTCTTTTATTATTCTCTTAGAAACCTGTTTGTCGTGTTCGTTGAGCTGTAGTTGCTCAAAAAATTCAATAACTCGAGCTATTGGCATTAGCACCAAATCAGATATCGATTTGCCATCAATCTTTACATAATTGGCATCCTTTCTAAGCCTTGTACCACGACAATCAGGGCATACCGTACGACCTCGGTATCTGGAGAGTAGAACACGGTACTGAATTTTGTGTGTTTTGCTTTCCAGGTGCTTAAAAAAGGCATTTAACCCTTTAAAATATTTATTTCCTTCCCATAAAACTTCTCTTTCTTCCTCGGTAAGCTCGTTGTATTCCCGATGAATTGGGAAATCGAATTTAATGCCATCTTTGATTAATGGATCGAGCCATTTACCCATTGTAGCACTACGCCAGGGAGCGATCGCACCTTCATAAATTGAAAGGCTTTTATCGGGTATTACCAGGTCGGGATCGATGCCAAGTACTTTACCAAAACCCTCACACCTACGACAGGCTCCATATGGATTATTGAAGCTAAAGAAGTTAGCCGAGGGCTCTTCAAACTTAATCCCATCAGCTTCAAAGCGGTCAGAAAAGCTTTTTACACCCTTGCCTACAAGGTGTATATTACAATCGCCAATACCTTCGAAATAAGCAGTTTGTACGGAATCTGACAGCCTAAACTGTGTGTCTTCATCATCTTTTTTTACAACCGCCCTATCAATTAGGATTTCAACTTTTTGACCTTTCTTGATTTTTCGATGCTCTTCGATAAGGTCTTCAATAAACTCAGTTTCTTCATCGATTAAAACCCGGGTGTACCCTTTACTCAAAAGTACTTTAAGCTCTTCTTCAAGTGATCTGTCTTTAGTGATCTTCAGCGGGCAGCTTACCATGACTTTGGTGCCCTCTTCTTCGCTAAGTATATACTCAACTACATCGGTAACTGAGTCTTTCGAAACAACAGTACCGCTTACAGGAGAGTAAGTCGTACCGATTCTTGCAAATAATAACTTGAAATAATCGTAGATCTCGGTGGTAGTACCTACTGTAGACCTTGGGTTTCTTGTATTTACCTTCTGCTCTATAGCAATTGCTGGTGACACACCCCTTATATAGTCTACTTCAGGCTTTTCCATCCGGCCTAAAAACTGTCGGGCATATGAGCTCAAGCTTTCAACATACATCCTTTGTCCTTCAGCAAAAAGTGTATCAAAAGCCAATGATGATTTACCGGACCCAGATAGTCCGGTAACTACAACAAGTTTATTTCTTGGGATTGCGACACTAAGGTTTTTTAGGTTATTTACCCTAGCTCTTTTTATGATTATAAACTCTTTTGGGTCGAGTTTATCGAGTTGTTTTTCTGTAATTAAAGTATCCTGCATAGTGAGTTTGCAAAGATACTATACAAACGAGAGATAAAGAATGTTTAGCAATTGATTGCTATTCATCGAAGTCATCGTAATCATCTGGCCCAATTACGCCATCACCGCCAAATTCATTTTCATCTTCATCAAGCTCATAGTCTCCATCACTATTTTTAGTTACTGCTACTTTTATCAAATAATTAGTGTCTTCAGTCTCTAAAGGAATGCAAAAGAAAGGTTCTTTTTTTGCATTCATTAGTCTAATTAAATTTCCATCAAATCCGTCTGGGTAAGATTTTTTTACTTTCAGCTTAAGCTCATCACTTATAGTCTCTAAGCTTTTTATAACTCTTTTTTTATCCATTAGTACTTTATTATAATGTCTTTTTGGTGTTTAATTTTTTAAGAAATGTAACAAAAGAAAACGCCCATGTAAAAAGAAAACAACACATTTTTTTCATGGTTTCGAAAATTTAATTTTTTAACGACCTCATAACACGCAATAAAATTTTATTAGCTAAAAGTTTTGCATAGTATTTGTTTATTTCTTTACATTTGAATCTCTTACATAAAATTTTTTAGACTTAAACCACCCCGGCAGCAATATGATATAGACCTCTACGTTAACTTAAATTGAATATCTTAATGGAGAAGTATCAGATTAGTGATAGTAAGTTGGTATCACTTTACAAAGAAGGTAACGAAGGGGCTTTTGAAGAATTGCTGAATCGCCATAAGTCGCGAATATTCACCACTATTTATCTTATTGTAAAGGACAGTTACGTAGCAGAAGACTTATTGCAAGAAGTTTTTGTGAAAGCTATACGAACGATCAAAGAAGGTCGTTATAATGAAGAGGGCAAGTTTCTCCCATGGATAACGCGTATAGCACATAATTTGGCTATTGATAACTTTAGGAAGGAGAAGAGATATCCAACTGTGATTTTGGAAGATGGAAGTAGGGTATTTAATACCATGGAGTTTTCAGAAGATTCGATTGAATCTCAACAAATAAAGAAAGACACTCATTCCAGGTTACGGAAGCTCGTACAAGAGTTGCCGGAAGCTCAGAAGGAGGTCTTAATTATGAGGCATTATATGGAAATGAGTTTCCAGGAAATTGCGGAAACCACAGGTGTAAGTATAAATACAGCACTTGGAAGAATGCGATACGCCCTCATAAACCTGAGAAAGAAAATGGATAAATATAATATTGCGTATGACCA
>NZ_SMMD01000929.1 GCF_009711475.1 Fulvivirga aurantia | reverse complement strand
GTATACTTTGTGACCTTGTGAGGGATTGCCCAATATGGGTTTGATTACACTTTCTGTTAAATCAGTGGCGTCTCCATCATTTGAAATACTGGTTTTAAACCAGGCCAGATTTCGATCTGTAGACCTTGGCAGATCACGCACAAATTTCCCCTCAAAGGTAGAAGCACCAACCACATTAGATTTTCCATCAACACTTTGAAATGTAACAAAGAAGGTGCCTTGAGCAACAGCAGTGATACTAAAGAGTGAGAATATTAAGGTTGTAATAAGTTTCATATAAATCACCTTAGTTCTCAATATAAGGTGCCAAGCTACCTTTTTGTTCCTCAGGGGATAAGGAATAAAAACGAGGCCGTCTCAAAAGGTGAGTCATCCTGATTTTCGAAGGATCTTACTAACAAAATGTGATCATGCGATATACTTAGTAAGATTCTTCCTTCGTCAGAATGACCTGTAAGAGTTGTGTTACAACTTTTGAGACAGCCTCTTATACTTTTGGAAAGTGCAGTAAACTTAGAGTTTCACTACTTCATAGCCAATTCCGTCTTCCAGTTCATCAGTTTCCACTTCCTGATAATATACATCATCAAGCACGTAGTACTCAGTGCCATCAATTTCTTCAACCTCGTAGCCATCAGGTAAGGCATCAACCATGGCACCTTCCGGTGCATCCACTACTTCAAATTCATTATCTACTTCTTTGTAAAAACTCCCATAATAATAGAAATAGGATTGATTGGCTACTACAACTCTTCTTCGAGCAGCGGGCAAGGTTCTCACACGTACGCCCACTACTGGTCTTATCACTACAAAACCTGAGGCTGCCGGTCTGTAAAAAATACCTTCATGATAATGATAACTTGTACCGGCTCGCTTTATTAAAATGGCTCCTTTTGGTGCAGCTACGACTGTCGCTCTATATCTTGGCAGGTGGCGATAGGCAAAATGAGCCCTTCTGGCAACCCGTCTGCGTACTCTTCTTCGCGTTCTTCTTTTGATTTTTCTTTTTTTGGCTCGTCTGATCTGGTTTTCTGAGCGTACCTGCGCTTCGGCTTGAGGGGCTATCTCAGGAGCAGCAAATCCTGCAATTATAACCATGAGTGCTATCACAAATTTTTTCATAATTGATAAGATTAAGGTTTTGAATATAGTTTCGACCGGTTAGATGAAAATAAGAATCGAAGGTTTAATCAAGAAGTTAAGTTTTATTAAAATAATAGAGATACCTATTTTCTACATTCCCTTTTTAATATCCTAGTTTTGTAATGAAACTTAAATTATCATATGTAAGACAGTGCCGCTTTTCCTGCAGCTTTAGCAGAAGAAACCTTTCACCAATGGCTTGAAAAAGGTAGAGACAACAATATAGGTTACCGCTATATGCTCGTGATCTGGGATACCTATGACAATGCCTACAAACCTATTTATGCAGAAAAACTAGAAGCTGTGGAAGGCTATGAGCGATATAATAATGCTACTGGCAGGGAAGCACTGATTGCGGCCTATGATTTGTATACTGAAAGTAAGGTAGGTTAGGTCAGAGAGCCATTTTCGTAGTCTCTTACTGCAGATTTCACCATGTTGAGTTTAGAGAGCTCACCGTGAGAAATCAGGTTGATAAATCCATGCTCTTTTAAACCCAGTGACTTAAAAATTTCTTTTGGTTTCAGGCCCTGCTGGTGTAGACGTACAACTTTGCCACTAAAGTCCTGCAAATATTGCAGTTTATTCTTTAACACTTCTTTTCCATTATCAAAGTGCAGGTTATGGCTGCAAAACATTACTTCAAAATCTAATGCCAGTACTGTTTTGATCGACTGTATCTGCTGAGCAATGCTTTCATCCTTTAAATAATAACCGATGTATGCGTTTATATAGAGATCAGCAGAAAAAAGCCACCCTTTCTCACGCTCAAAAAGCGCTACCATATCCGGGGCGTGACCAGGTATCGGAATGATCTCAAAGTTGTATTGATTGGTTTTAATTTGATAATCCTCCGGTTTGAGCTCACGGTATGCTGGCCTGGAACCCCAGACTAATTTTTGAGCAAAACTCAAAGGTGGTGGGGCTTTCATTAAATCACAACACTTATTTGGAGCATAAACGGGACAATCAAATTGATTTTTGAGAGGCTCAATATTACCGGAGTGATCTTCGTGGTGGTGGGTTATGAATATTTGATCTACGTCCAGCTCAGCTAATGTTTGTTGTATTTGTTTTCTCATTTTGGCCTGACCGGTATCTATCAGAAGGCCATCGATGTAGAATATAAAAGAGAATAGGGTAGGCTTACTTATCGGATTATACCCGAAATTAAAATATTTGACATCTTCATGACTGAAGGCTGAAGTGGCTCTCATGTAACGAAAGTTGAGTTAAAAACCTTAATAGTGAAAATTACGATTTCTGATGAGTCTTAGGAGCTACCAGCGATATTTTTTACTTGTTTGTTAAATGCCTCTAACCTTAAGCGATAGGCGTTTATGGCATTGTCTCCGAGTTTTCTTGTATACCGATGATTCACATACGCTCCAGCTATGGCTCCTATTCCAGGTATAAGTTGAATCAGTTTAGCCAGATCGATAAAGTCTCGGTATTCCAGTTGAAATGATTTCCAGTCAAAGGCATTGATATCATCGGGTAATAAGTCTTTTTGCTTTTCCCAATCACTCATAATCTCAAACGTTTTTACACGCTTCTTCTGGCTAGAAAAAGTAAGCTGAAAAATATGTAAAATATAAAGCCTCTCTTTGTAATCGGTTGTGTCAAACCCGTAAGACGCAGCTATCTCAAACAACATTTTCATTTTAAGAGAAAGCCAAAGAGGAAAATCAGCAAGACCACTTAAAAACCCACCAAAACCTGTTACAGCACCTTCCACAGCTGAAGAGGATGAGTAGATGTCAACTTGCTTGAGTGCTCTCTGTTCGGCTAATTCAAATTTACCTTCCTGAAAATGATGAATTGTAGTATATCCTGCCCCAAACAATACCCCCCGCGTGATTTCTTTAATGGCTTTTGTTATTACACGGTGTACTTTCTCAGGAATTAGATTATTGATTTTGTGTTGTGTGCCTTTGGTTACCTGGTTTAGCAGGCTTGGTTTTTTGCTCATTTCAAAACACCAGCTTTGGTAGGCTGCAAAAGCCTTTTTATAATAAACTGTACGTTGATCAATCTTTAATTTGTTCATTCTGAAGTATAAACGTTCTTAAGCTTAAAAAAGTGATACGATTCAAGGTATTTCAAGAAACCTGATGATCAGAGCCTTGTTAAAACTTTGATCATATGATTAAAAAACATCAGATTTGGCCCATGGATATTGAGCATATAGTACTGAACATAACTCAAGCAGATGAAATTACAAAAACGGCCTTAGTGCAAGAGCTGTGGAGCGGATATGGTGAGATTAAAAGGTATAATTTAAAAGGTGGGACTCATCCCAGCGTGATTGTTAAGCATATTCATTATCCTAATCAACACAAGCACCCACGGGGGTGGAATACAAACATTTCGCATCAGCGGAAGCTCAAGTCATACCAGGTAGAGCGCACCTGGTATCAGCAGTATGCCGACAAGACTAATGATCATTGCCGCGTTCCACAAAGTTTTCATGCGGTGGAAGTGGGAGACGAGCTCTTGCTCATCATGGAGGATTTGGACACTAGTGGTTACCCTAAACGCTTAAATCCTGATCTTGTCACACTTAAGGATGCCAAAAACTGCCTTTCCTGGCTCGCCAGTTTTCATGCACAATTTATGAATACAAAACCGGATGGACTTTGGACTATCGGTACTTATTGGCATTACGATACCAGGCCAGATGAATGGGGGAAAATGCAAAATCTACCACTTAAAAAGGCGGCCAAAGGCATTGATGAGCGATTATATAATGCTCAATATCAGACATTAGTACACGGAGATGCCAAGCTTGCCAATTTCTGTTTTAGTGAAAATGGGAAGGTTGCAGCTGTAGATTTTCAATACGTAGGTGGTGGTTGTGGTATCAAAGACGTGGCCTATTTTATTAGCAGTTGTTTTGAAGAAAGTGAGTGCGAAAAGTATGAAAAAGAATTACTGGATCACTATTTCGACCAACTTGAATTAATGTTAGATAAAAGTATTGATTTTCAGTTGGTTAAGAATGAGTGGTTGGCTTTATATCCTTACGCATGGGCCGATTTTTATCGATTTTTAGACGGCTGGAGTCCAGGTCATTGGAAGATGCATGACTATAGCAAAAGGCTAACGCAAAAAGTAATTGAAGAATTAAATCAAAGTTGATGCTCAACAACGAAGACTTACATTCCCTTTGTGCTTTAGCGGAAACAGCCGCAAAAGCTGCTGGTGAATATATTCAATCTCAATTTAACCAACAGCACGAAACACTACATAAAGATGGAGGTAGCACTCTTGCGTCTCAGGTAGTTACAGAAGTAGATATTAAGGCCCAGGAAATAATCATTAAGCATATGCAACCGTCTATTGATGAGTTCGATTTAGGCCTGCTCACTGAAGAGTCTGCTGATGATCAATCACGGCTTAAAAAGTCACATTTTTGGTGTGTGGATCCTCTGGACGGCACTTTATCATTCACCCGAGGTCACTCAGGGTATTCAGTTTCCATTGCTCTGGTTTCGAAAAGTGGAGATCCTGTTATCGGTGTGGTTTACATTCCTGATGTAGAACAATCTTATACATCAATCAAAGGAATGGGAGTAAAGCTTAATGGCCTGCCAATAAGTCGTAATAAGGATTCTCAGGTTTTAAATGTGTATATGGATCGAAGTTTAGCTGCTCATAAAAATTTCGATTTTATAAAAACAGAGCTTAAAAAGTGGAGCAAAAAACACAATCTGGCTGATGTTTCTTTTCATAAAGGATTTGGAGCCGTGAGAAATGCGGTAAGTGTGATGCTTGCTGGCCATGCGTGCTATTTTAAATTTCCCAAGCCAGAAGAAGGAGGTGGTAGCATATGGGATTTTGCAGCTACACGTTTGTTTTTTGAAGAATTAGGTCTTCAAATTTCAAATGCTCATGATCAGGATCTACACCTCAATAACCCCGATACAGCTTTTATGAATGAACAGGGGGTTGTTTATGCTACAGATGAGCAATTAAAGAAATTTATATTGGGTTTGTACGGGCGAATCCATGTAAATGGATAAAAAAGAGCCTTTAGTTAATTTTACCTAATCTCATAGGTGAATTTCCAAGTGCATTAGATCGAATTCTCTTCTTAATCTCACTCAACCTAAATTAAGCATGTAGCAGATAATAAATGTCAAAATATTATACATAGGTATTGTCTATATTGATGTATGAGAACGAGCATGCAAGATATACCGACAAGAATCACCGTTACCACTGCTTGTATTATTGGCTATGCACTTCTTTTAATTTTAGCTCTTATTCTCAATTAGAAATTTTTACGTTATTTCTTATCTAGACTCAATATTTAAGATAATTGCGTTAGTATGGCTCATGAATTCAGGAGCATACATGCTCTGAATCGTGGTAATGCCATTGATAAATGATCCCTTATTATTTGCGCGCAGATCGTATTCAAAAACGTAAACGCCTTTAGGAACTCTATCAAAAAAGAAATTTGTGCTAGCATCTTTGGTGGCTTGGTAATATCCGAGGCCTTCTTGCCATTTATACTTTGACAGCGTAGTTGTAGGTTCCAGACCAGCAGCGCGCTGGTCTTTCATGTGAAGAAATTCCATATCTCGATCAGTTTTTAGCGTAATTCTAATTCTGAGCAAATCGCCTAGATTCAATGTTGTAGAATCGTTGACTTCATTCAATATTTCACCTTGACTATTTCTGTTGACCTTAAACACTTTTTTTGTCAGCTGTATAGCCTTGGTAGAAGCAGAAGTAATTGCATCTATATCTTGAAAGTATTGCCAGTATAAGCTGCCGTACGCAGGGCTCTTACCTTCATTTGAGAGTTTTACTTTTCCCAACTCAGGTATGATCGATTCATTATCCCATTGCTCTTTGAAATACCCTGTTCCGGCTTCAATATTGTCAGACAAAATAACCTGGTTACCAATCTGTGCTTTCACGGTTTTGATTGGGGCTTCGCTTATGTCTTCGTTTAGCAATACTGCATAAATGGCTTTTGTAGTCGCTTTGGTGGTGGGCCATTGGTTAACCTGCTTGTGTTTGAAAAGCCAGTTTTTCATCTCATTTATTATATTTGTTTTATCGCTAGATGTATCACTCATTATTTCATTGAAAGCCGAAATTAAAAGTGCCTGTGTTTCTATTTTAGCATCGACCCACCGATAACCGCCATCATTCGCTTTCCAATACATGCCCATTTCTTTACTCAAAATACTAGTCTCTTCCAGTGATGTGATTATATCATGTGCTATAGCGACATTTCCCTTCCTGAATTGAACCAGGGCGATCATTGCTTTACAAAGCAAGTTAAAGTCGGTCCAGTGAGTAGCACTTTGATTAGTGTAAAAATCCACCGCTTTTTTTAGCTCTTCCGACTGCTCTTTATCGAAAAAACTTCTTGTATATAAGTAATGGACTTGAATGTCGCTTAGCTGTCTTTCTTCATCGATAACTGAAGTAGAATCAGCAATTAGCTCTTTATAGTCCGCTATAATTTGTTTATCAAGGTGCTTTATGCCTTGCTTTATCATCCAATCATAATTTAGGAATTGTGGTTTAATACCTAAATGTTCCAAATGACCAAACCCGGCAATTATGTGCTGCGTAATGTAGCGGTTAGGATTATGGTTGCCACTAAACCAGGGAAAGCCACCTGAGCTCAATTGCATCTGATAAAGCTTATTAAAGGAGGCCTCAGATTCCTCACTTACTTTATCAATATCAAAGAGTATCGCAATCCGTTTTTGTTGCTCTTCCTCACTTTTTGCTTCCCGCAACCAGGGTGTTTCTTCAATTAATAATGCTTTCAGGTCTTGGTTTTTTTGGGGGTTGCTGATCAAGGCGTTTGAAGACTTCCAGCGATTGAAAACAGATCTTATGTTTTTGTTATCATCTACGATTTTTTTGGCCAACAAATTGGCATATAATCTTGCGAAAGTCTGCTCTGAGCATTCATAGGGATATTCCATAAGATACGGCAAAGATTTAATAACATACCAGATGGGGTTTGAGGTGATCTCTAAGGTCAGCTTGTGATGCACTAAAGTATTTGACTTATTATTGATCAGTTTTGTCAGTTCAAATTGCTTAGTGGAATTTCCTTTTACGGTCATGGGCAGTGTTTCTGTAACCAATTGCCTATCAGACAGAATGGGTATAATCTTTTGCTCACCATCACTATAAGTGCCATTGGTGGCCACGATTTTATACAGTATTGCGTTGAAATTTTCAGGTACCTTAAAGGACCATTCAACCGTATTTCCTCCTTTCGCTGACACCTGAACATCCATAATTTGTAGTTGAATAAGATCACGGGTAATTTCCTCATTTGTTTCAGCATCGAACAAAGAAAGTCGGACCCTTACCTGTTGAGGCTGGTCTGTGATATTCACTATTTTAGTGGAGAGTTCTATTTGATCACCATGTCTCAAAAAGCGCGGTGCATTTGGCACGACCATCAATTCTTTTTGAGTTATTGTATTAAGTGATTTATAACCTGCTTTTAATTCTTTACTGTGTGCGAGTAACTGAAGTTTCCAACGCGTAAGTGTTTCGGGTGTATCGAATTTAAAAGTTATTTCACCTTTATTATTAGTTTCTAAATGGGGATAGAAAAACGTTGTTTCCCTTAAATCTTTGCGGGCTTCAACTTTAGCGAGTAGCTCATCCGTTTTTTTCTGACCGGACTTTGTTTTGATAATCACTACGCCATTGACTGCCTTAGCACCATATAATGAAGTAGCGGCTTCTCCTTTTAAAACCTCAACGGAAGCGAGGTCTTCAGCTAAAATATCAGATTCAGAAACGATAACGCCATCCACTACATAAAGGGGCAGGCGGTTGCCATTAAGCGAGTTGTTGCCTCGGATTCTAATTTGTTGGACTGCTACTCCTCCCGCACTAACATCTACTCCTGGTATTTTTCCCGCTAACATTTCAGTATCAGGTACTTCCTCTACCGCAACTGCGGCAGTTGCTTCTGATTTTAATACTTCCCCATAAGCTGTCACCACAACTTCAGAGAGCTGCTGCACGTCAGACGCCATTTGCACATCAACTATATTTTGACCATCGGGCTTTACCACTTCAGAAGTCATGCCTATAAAGCTAAAAACCAGTTCGTCTCCCTTCTCATAGACAATGGTATATTGACCACTTAAATCTGTCACTGTTCCGGTGGTTGTTCCTTTGATTAGGACATTTACTCCAGGTAGCGGGCTTCCATCTTCTGCAGAAGTGATCGTACCGTATACATAGCCCTTCGGATGATCGGAGTTCATACTAAGGTTTACTTTTGAAACCTGCTGCAGGTCGTAATTGCGCAATCTTTTCAAATAGAGTTGATCGGCCCGCTTATTTGATAAGCTGAAACCGAACATATTTAAACCACTATGCTGATCGATGGGTTTGCGGTAATAGCGATGACTATTCCAGGTATTCTGAAGATTAAACCGAGTGGTACGAAAACTGTTTTGGTTATTTGGGTTGTAAGCATAGTACCTTGATTTGGGTAGCGGATCAAAGCTCCACTTATGTGGTATGAATTGATCGAGCGAAGTATCATACATCGAGGCTAGCATTTCTACCTCTCTACGCTCTTTATTAGTACCTTTTACTCTAAAAGCCCATGTTTCCTCAGCACCAGGTAATATTTTATCGCGAAAAGTAACTGTTTCAATCTGGATGTTTTCGTCTGCCCTGTTAACAAAAATATTCTTAGTGCCACTTTGATAGCTATTGTAGATGGCATAGTAGTAATGAACGGCAAATCCTTCGGTATCACTTTTACTTACATCAATAGCCACAGTCTTTACCTCATCTGATAGGTGAATAACATGTGTTTCTACAATTTTATGGCCTTTGTCGATATCAATCACAACTACCATATCCTGAGCTGCTGTGCCAATGTTAAGCTGAACGTTATCTCCAATATTGTAAACAGGCTTATCTGTTTTGATCTCAAAGAGTTGATTATCCGCTAATTTGTCAGACTTAAAATCATATATTTTAAAATAAGCGTGAGCTCTAATTTCATTTCCTTTGTCATCTGTGGTAGCAAGTTCGGCCAAATAAACGCCCAGTGAGGCTTCTTCAAGGCCCAATTCTGCCGAAGCAGAATCAAATCCAAAAGTTTTGACTTTTTCTCCTTTAGGCCAGTTTTTCCACGTGCTTATATTTTTATAGGGTTCGTGCGGAAACATTTTATTAAACTCGTTTTCCAAAATGACAGGTTGGTCCGGGGCGGGCCATGGCCGCTCGCGTAAAGGGGTAGTGGGCCTCTTGAGTTCATAAATGGTAATTTCTCCTTTGGCGGAAACGGGCTGTCCGTTCAAATTAGTGATCTGATACGAGATACTTGCTTTATCGATTTGGTTTATATCTATATTTTCAGAGACAGTTATAACAGCTTCTAACTGATGGTAACCGACCCTTACGTTTGTTTTGGCTTCATGTGTTTCTCCATTTATGTCCGTTACTACAGCGGTGATTTCATAATTAAATACAGGCAAAGAAGCTTTGTCAATCTCATTGTCAGGTAGCGCCATAAAGCTGACCTCATACTTTCCTTCATTATCGGTAGTGGTTTCACCGGAAGTGATTTCTACCGGAGGGTCATAGTGCCATCGACCCCAGCCGTACCATGGAGGAAATTGCACTACACGCTGAACACTGTAGACAACTTTGGCATTGCTGATATTGGCTCCGCTGAAAGACTCCGCTTTCCCGGTCACACTTACAGTATCATTGACGCTGAATGCCTTGTCTACAGAATTAAAGGAAACTTCAAAAGTAGGGCGTTTATATTCTTCAACATTTATGTAAAGCTCATTCCATAAGAAATCATCCATGACCTCATCATAAAACTTGCTGTCTTCCTCGTAATCCATATCTGCATAAAGTGAGTACTCCCCGGTGAGGCTGTGACTCGGTATCTTAAATTCTCCACTAAAAGACCCGTACTTATTTACTTTTAGTCTTAAAAAACCGACCTCATCACCATTTACATCTTCAAAATATACTTCTACATATTCACCGGTCAGCAAGCTGGTTTCATCTCCCCTCTTCTTTAATAAAATACCTTTGAAATAGAGTGTTTGTCCTGGCCGGTATATGCTTCTGTCAGTAAATAGCACAGCCTTGGCTGTGACATAGTCGCTGTTGTCGTGGTCACTTCTGTTTTTGTATCTCTGGCTGATATAAGACGATCCAAAGTCCACTGAATCGCCATCATGATAAACATCCAATAAAATGGGGATATAAGAATCACCCTGAGGAAGACTTACAAAACCATTTATTCCTGTTGTCAATAGCCTGTCGAAGTTACCTTCATAACTAGCTTCTGGATTATGTCTTACATGTATCCGGGCACCTTCCACAGGTTTTCCTGTAAACCGATCTACTACCTGAAAACGCTTTTCATTATTCAGTGTGGCTTCCAATAGCGCTACTTGAGTAACCTGCATAAGGTCATAAGCATATATATCCTTAGATGCTTTTTGCTTTAGCGAAAGCAGCACAACGTAAGCTCCTTTTTGCATTGGAGAAATAGCAACTTCTGTCGAATGTTGCTCATAGTCACCGGGATCTTTTAGACGAATAAACTTTTCATTAAAGACAGGTAATTTTTCCAATAATTTGGCTTTTTCGTATTCCGAAAGCATGCTGGTGAATGATACCTCTTGTTGTTGTGTGAGTTTGTAAATTTTGAGATATAGGGAGTCGATATTTTTATATTCAACCAGGATTTTAGCATGCTTCTGAGGTACTACAAATTGCTCTGCAGTTACTTGTAATTCTTTGGTTTCAATATGTTTTTTTAAGGTAAGGCAATGTCCAGCACCGTCAGTATTTGGGTAGGCCTTTAACACATCATCGCAGATTTGCATAGCACGCGGTTTTTCCCCTGTACTATAGAATTGATTAGCTCGTTCGAAGTCAATCAAAGCAGTAGCTCCGTGACCTGCTGAGATCTTTTCAAGATGATCAAGTGCTTTGAAGTAATTTGGTTGATACTCCTGTTGGTTGACCTGAGAAAAAACATAATCCAACCTGTCGAGATCAACTTTTACAAAGGCATTGGTATCGTTCCTGCTCAGATGATATTTATATAGCTTCTGGCACAGTTGGAGCAATTTCAATTCAGGTATTGTATCCGTTTCGGGGAGGTTAATTTTTTCCAGATCTCCAAAATGGTTTTTATCGAATTTAAAATTATAGGCACTTTGTGTGTAGTAGCCCGAGTATCCGGTTTTATAAAACTCAATGGCATTGTGGGCAAGAATGTCGAGTAGGGTAGGCCGGTATTGATCTACTGAATCGAACCGGTTGATTAAAGAGTTATATGAAGATCCTCTTACCTTTTTCAACTCTTCGAACGGTTTTAATGAAAGTTGATATTGTCGATTAACTTCCGCTAAAAGCGTTTGAAGATCCCAGGTTCGAAAATCAGTGGTATCGATCTTTTCTTTGGTTTGCGTTCTCCGAAATAGCTGCCATCGGTTATGCTGGAGGTATTCGAAATAGATTTTGGCCAAATAATTTTGAAGGATGCCCCTTGATGGGTTTGAGCTTTGACGTATTTCCTCTTTAAAGCGATTAACCACTTTGAGTTCCGCATTTTCCTCAAGAGTTAAGGCAAACTTAGACTGATAAATTAAAGCCTTAATCAGTTGCTCTTCATTGTTATTTGCCTTGGCATGATTATAAATGGAATCTACGATCTCCAGAGCTGACTTTGGTAGTTCTTTTACCTCAAGCCGGTATACCTCCAACCATTTAGATCCATAGAAACTTTCGTGTTGACTTTTGGATGAAAAGCCCAGTAAGCATACTAAGCAAAAGGTTAAGAGGTATTTCATGTTTTAATAATCACAAGTAAAATGAATGTTACATTCTAAAGATGCGATTATAAAAGAAATTTTATGTCTCAAAAGGATTTTTCTTTAGTATAGAATTGACATCAATTAACACCACCTCTCCGGTATTATTATTCATGCGAAATGTATATGTCGTGGATGTAACAGAAACGGCCTTTTTTTTTGGCTTACAAGTCGCACCCATCATGGGTTTTGTAGACATGGCAAGTCCAGATTGTGGAGTTATGCATTCCATTGTTGTTTGCAGCCAATGCCATTAATCGTTCTATAGGCCTGCCCGATGTTAACCCTTTCGCTATTAACCAATCCGTAATCAAAAAGATGACTTTTATTCATGAGTTGATAATGATACGTTAGGTCTAGGTAATAAGGCGATAAACTGCCTAGTCTTTGTCTTTGCCCAAGCTTATGCTATAGTCCTCAGGAGTACCTTCAATCTTCAAGTTCAAGAATCTTGTTCTCTTACTTTCATCTCGATATTCAACTTCATCTACCTGATCTGAGGTGTTCTGGTCTTTTTTGCCGAATAACTTACTGAAACCAGCTCTGGTTACCACTTTCAAGGGTACTCTTACATAGTACTCCATGGATAAATCGGTGCCTTGCTCTCCTGACACTTCAAAATAGCCAATTGTTGAATTGATGTTCATGTTAGGGATTGAAAGCGTACCTTGTTTTAAGTCAAGTGTGTTATTGAGGGTGTCAAACCGAATGTTGGAAAGGTTCTTATCGGCAAAGTAGCTCGATAAAGCCTCAAACGCAGAGTAGTTGTTGATGCTCCCATTGACAACGTTGAGCTCCATGTGCAAGTCTGAGTCGTCAATTATTGGCACCATATCCGCATGCATATGTACTTTTCCCTTCAAGGTTCCGGATAGCTTCCCGTGTAGATTTTCTGACACCAGATGATCTTGTCCAAAATTCTCAAACTTGAAAAGTAACTTATCCAAATCCACATTTTCTATGACCATATCAGGACTGAAGTATATGGCTTTCGGGTCTGAGCCATTGAAATATCCCTTGAGCTTTACTTCACCACCAGCAGCTTTAAGTGCCATGGTATCAATATATAAGTAGTGATCAGCTTGCATTCGTCCTTGCAAAACAAAATCCTCAAGCAGGTATCTATGATAGTTGAGTGAAGAGATATTGAAATTGAAATTCATATCAGAAAAAGGCACTTCAAAAATATTGAAACCCGCCTCGTGGTCTTCGGGAGTCATAGTTTTATCTGCTGGGGGAGGGTTGTAGGCAAACAGTTGATCAAAATCGAGTCTATCACTTTTCAAGCTAAACTCGTGAATTCGATCTTTATCTGTAGCATCAAAGTAATAGGTCATGTCAGCTTTGAAGCTGGAGTTGCCCAGGGTACCACCAAAATCGCTAACCACAAGTTGGGAGCTATCCACAAAAATTGACCCTTTAAAATCCTGAAAGCGCATGGGGTGTACCTTCATGGTGGCATCCAACTGATCGATATCAATAGTAGTACTTGATAGTTTCCTATCAAAACGCATATCAGCGATGCCGTGTAATCGCAGGTTTCTAAATTCCTCATGTCGATAATCTTCTGGTACATGGTTTTCTCCACGGTAAGCAAACAGATCATCCAGTTGTAGTAAATCAGACCGAAGGTTGAAGTCAATTTTGGTATCTCCGATTGGCTCTTCGGCAAACCAAAGGTCATAGTTTTTCAATTTACCCGTAAAATGGAAGTCACTCTGATCAATCATTCCGGTAAAATCTATGATTCTGAAATCTGCACTGTCTATAAATATGTCGGCATTAAAATCATGTAATTCGTGAGGGTAATGAGTGAACTGGGCATGCAGTTGATTGATGAAGAATTCCCCCAGTGGCAGGTTGGGAGATTCTGTAAAAGCTCTTGCCGAACTAAGGAATTTCAATTTCATCGAAAAGTCTTTAATCTGTTCATCCATACCTGCAATAGAGTCATTTTCATTAGCAGTGAGCTCTTTCAAATCGATCAGTGAAGATTTAATGTCCATGACAGCCTCCACCGGCATATCGGTATGGTGTAAAATGGCGGGCAGATCTGAAACCGTAGCTTTTATTGCTATATCTGATTGCCCTACTTTAAAATCAAGCTGCTCGATTATCGCTTTATGACCGTCCATTTCAGCTTTTATATTAATATCTGTTACCGGCAGAGGATACACCGAGCTGAGCACATTCAAATCCTTCACTTCCAGTTTGGTAAAATAGGATTCATTAAGCTTTTCTATACTTTTTTCTGGTTGCGTGAGATCGATTACATCATGAAAATTCATTTCTAAAGAAACACCTCCAGAGACACTGTCAAGATTGGTGATATTTAGAAACTTAAACAGAAAATTGAGCTCAAATTTAGAAAGGAGTTGAATATCGAATTCTGGTGAATCAAAATTCTTGACGGCCACATTTCCTTTAAAAATACCAGTCTCTGGTTTAGCAGAAAAATCTTCAATCGAAAGCTCCATCGTTGTGGTATTCCGTTTTTCTCCGTTGGTAAAGTGGCCTTTAAAGAAAAGGTCATTGACTGTTTTACCAACAGTTGTATTATGAATGAAAGCATCGGAGCAACCAAAGTCTATTTCAATTTGAGGAGAGTTTCCGTTGATTGACGGGCCTTTAATCAACGCATCGAAGTATATTTTACCTTTATTTTCATACCTGCCCAACAGGGGGTTGAGCTCAGGTGGAGCAAATGCTAAAAAGAGATCAAAATTTGGCTTGTTACCTCTAAATTGAAGGTCGAGGTCCATGTTATTGTCGATGTCGATGCCACCTTCCATGAGGAAAAGTGCTTTTTCTATAAAAACCTCGGAGGGGTCTATCCTGAGTACGTTGCTTTCTGTATCAAGATGAAGGCTCGTTTGAAGCTCCACATGCTTATCGTGTAAAAAAGAAGTGTCATTGTCAACAATCAGATTGAATAGAAATTTGCTATCAAGAGAAATGTTTAGCTGATCGGCATCGGTTTTAAAGCTGGAATGGCCTTTTTCAACATAAGCCTCGACCAATACATTACTAGCTTCATTCAATTTTAGTATGTCGATATCTACAAGTTCTATCGACCTTAGGTCAAGATGCACTGGTTCACTGTCAAGAGTGCCTGACTCATTGGATGCCGTTTCTGTAGACAAGGCATTTACCAGATTAAAAGAGCCGTCTGTGTGCTGTATAAGTTTTAGAAAACCTTTTTCTAACTTTACTTTCTTAGCCTCAAAACTACCGTTTAGTACCGACCAAAAATCAAAACCCAGGTAAGTGTCATTAACGTGCATGAGCACCTCGCTTGTATCAGATTTATTCTCATAAACAGAGATATCTTCCAGGTCTACAGAGATGTATGGAAAGTTTGCAAATGGGGAAATATGACTACCTCCAACTTCTAACCGGCCTTTAAAATCATGATTAAGACGGCTTATCATTTCCTGCACGATCTCATCTTGCTTGGTGTATGTGAGCCCTAGCAACAGACCTGATGTTGCTACTATCACAACTAAAAAGATAAGTGTAGCCTTAAATAGTTTTCGGTTTTGGTATGCCATGTTACAAATAAATGACCTTTGGCGGTAATTTTTAAGTGTTGGAGGAAAGATTAATTAAAATGGCACAGTCCGGTGGCTATTTATTTAACTATAACCTGCGCGTGACAAAGGTAACTCCAATACAATCAAATACTTAAGATTTTATTTACTACCATATCAATGTTGGAAATATCAATGTGCTTCGTTGCAAAAAATGTTATTTTACAAGCTCACCAAACATACCTATCTGCTTTTGGTTTTACTTGTTTTTGAGCTACTTTTAAAAAAGCATGAAAGAAACCAATCAAGAGACACAAGGAAAAGACTTTCTTCACGGAGGTGGAGAGATGGGGAAATATATCAGACAAAAAGACTGGTCTAATTCACCTCTAGGTCCTCCTGAAAATTGGCCACAGAGTTTGCGTACTACAGTGAGTCTATGTTTGGGTTCTAACTTCCCGATAAGTATCGCCTGGGGTAAAAATCGTACCCAAATCTATAATGATGGCTACTGGCCTATATGTGGTGCCAAACACCCGGAGTCAATGGGGCAGGATTTTAAAGAATGTTGGTTTTCTGCCTGGCCTGTAATAGGTGAAGCTTTCGAAAGTGCCAGCAATGGAAAAACTGCCTTTCTCAAAAATCAAAGAATGTTTTTAGATAGATATGGTTATTTGGAAGAAACGTTCTTTACCTTTTCATTTAGCCCAATAAGGGATGAATCCGGTGAGGTGGTGGGTTTATTCCACCCAGTAACGGAGATGACCCAGCAATCACTTGGTGAACGTAGATTGAGTATACTTCGTGAAATAGGAGACCTTGCAGGAGATATTAAATCAGTTGCTGATGCTTATGAGCAAATTGAGAAAACACTCTCCAAAAATGAGCTTGATTTACCGTTTACTGTGATTTATAAGGTAAATCAAAAAGAAGAGAAAATAAGTCACTTCTCGAGTTCAGGAATTGAAGAAGGCCAAGACGCTTTTCCACAAGAAGTAAGTTTTAAAGAACAAAATATTGATCGCATTTCTGAGTTGCTTAAAACTGGTAGTGTAACTGAACAGGGCGATTTGGCTGAAATGCTACCTAATCTGAAGGCTGGGCCTTATCCTGAAAACCCGGATTCGATGTTTGTGCTGCCTATTCAGATGTCGGGGCATACATTACCATTTGCGGTAATAGTTGTAGGTGTAAGCGCCCGTAGAGCGTTAGATGATCAATACCGCACATTCTATCATATGCTCCGTGAAGCGATTGGCAATGTGCTTACCAGCGCCTGGGCCTATGAGGAAGAGCGAAAAAGAGTTGAAGAATTAGCAGCATTGGATAAGGCTAAGACACTGTTTTTCAGTAATGTAAGTCATGAGTTTAGAACACCACTTACGCTTATGCTTGGGCCTTTGGAAGATTTAAAAGGTCTGTCTCTCGAAAGCGATATTTCCACCGAAGTGGATGTGATCTTCCGAAATGCAAACCGCCTTAAAAAACTTGTAAACACACTTCTCGATTTCTCCAGAATAGAGTCGGGAAGAATACAGGCGAGTTATAGCCCGACCGATATATCTACTTTCACATCAGAGCTGGCAAGTAACTTCAGGTCTGCCATGGAAAAAGTAGATCTTGAGCTCAAAATAGATGCTCCCGATATAGATGGCGATGTCTATGTAGATAGAGACATGTGGGAGAAAATAGTGCTTAACATCATGTCAAATGCCTTTAAATTCACATTTGAGGGTTATATAGCTGTAAGTGTAAAAGATAAAGATGACCATGTGCAAATAGATTTCGAAGATACCGGAGAAGGTATCCCGGAGAAAGATCTGCCTTCTATTTTCGATAGATTTAAACGTGTGGAAGGCGCAAAATCAAGGTCGTTTGAAGGTTCAGGAATTGGGTTGTCGTTAGTGAGGGAGCTAATAAAGCTGCACAAAGGTGAAGTCAGTGTGCAGAGTAAAGAAGGCAAAGGAACCACCTTTACCATAACACTACTTAAGGGCAAAGAGCATTTACCGCAAGACCATATTCAACAAGAAGTCGATTTGTCCTCAACAAATATTGGGGCAGATGCTTTTGTAAATGAGGCAGAGCAATGGATAGACACACCCAATGCCATAGTTGAGCGATTGGCTGATCAAAAAAATAATCCCCGACAGCATACCGTACTCGTGGTTGACGACAACCAGGATATGCGAAGTTATATTATGAGGTTGCTTGAAAACACCTACAACGTTTTGCTTGCTTCCAATGGTGCTCATGCTTTAGAAGTGCTAGATAATGTGATTCCTGATCTCATTGTCACAGATATCATGATGCCAGAGATGGATGGTTTCGAATTTATGAGAAAACTGAAGGAAGATAATCAGTATGCCGCTATACCTGTGATTATGCTATCTGCCAGGGCAGGAGAGGAAGCCATAATAGAAGGTAGGGAAGCTGGCGCTGACGATTACCTGATTAAACCATTTGCAGCTAAAGAGCTTCTATCGGTACTTCATTCGCATTTATTGAGAAGGAATATTCGCGAAAGCAATGAGCTATACTTTAGAGCCATCACAGATAACACACCAGTGATGACTTTTATGACGAATCACCAGGGTGACTGCACATACTTAAACAAACAATGGCGCGATTATACCGGACAAACCATTAAAGAAGGTTTAGGTAAAGGTTGGTTGAATGCCCTGGTTGAAAATGATCAGGAAAACTCCTTCCAGATATTTCAAAATGCACTTAAGAAAGAGGAGCCATTTGAATTAGAATGTCGCATAAAAAAGAATAATAAGACTAACGAATGGCACCTGGCCACAGGGTTGCCAGATTTTAATGATGGTAAATTCAATGGCTTTATTGGCTCCGTAGTAAATATTGATGATAGAAAACGTGCAGAAGATAAGGTCAAAGAGAGTGAAAAGAAATTTCGTACCCTGGCTGAAAACATTCCGATTTTATGCTGGATAGCTAATCCGGAGGGTGAAGCCAAATGGTTTAACTCTAGTTGGTATACTTACACAAATACTTCATTAGAGGTCGTAGAAGACTGGGGATGGACGAAGTTGATCAACCCGGATATGCTGGATGAGGTAATAAATAAGTGGAAAGATGCCCTGAAGCAATCGGAAATGTTTGAGTTGATATTTCCTCTCAGAAGTGAAGATGGAAAATACAGGTCTTTTATATGTCGCGTTGTACCAATTATGGATGATGATGGCCGTGTTATTCAATGGTTTGGGACACATACCGATATCACAGAAAGAGAAAACCTTGTAAAGCAAAAAGATGAGTTTATAGGCATCGCTAGTCATGAACTCAAAACGCCTATAACCACGCTTAAAGCTTACACTCAGTTGATCGGTCAACATTTTCAGGACTCCAATGATCCTGAGCAGCTATTTATGGTCGACAAGATGATAAGGCAGGTAGATAAGCTTTCTGATCTCATCTCAGACTTGCTCGACATCTCCAGAATAGAAAATGGCAAGATGAAATTTAGGATGGAGACCTTTGATTTCGACCAAATGGTAAAGGGTGTTGTAGAAGACCTGCAGGTAACCTCTACACAGCATAGGTTAGAAATTATTTCAAAATCTAATGCTCAGGTATATGGCGATAGAGATCGGTTAGCTCAGGTTGTGACTAACTTCCTAACAAATGCCATAAAATATTCTCCCCAGGCTAACAGAGTGCTGATTAGTGCCAGCACGGCAAATAACAAGCTGCACTTCACTGTTGAAGATTTTGGTATTGGTCTATTAAAATTTGACCGTGATAAGGTGTTTGACAGGTTCTATCGTGCTGACGAAATAGACAATAAGACCTACCCAGGAATAGGGTTAGGCCTCTTTATCTCCTCAAAAATCATAGAAAGACACCAGGGTAAGATCGGTGTAGAAAGTCAACTCGATGTAGGCTCCCGCTTCTTCTTTCAGATTCCTGTGGGTGAAGGGTAGTTAGAAAAGCAAGGCGCATTGGTCATTTATACTATTTGATGCTTTCAGGTTAAGAAATCTACCCCTTAATTAACATGGTTAATGCCAAAGACTAATGATGAGTATATGCAGGTCAAAAATCTCTGCAATCATTAATAATGTTAAAAAATCTATTAAATTTTATTATCCTTCTTGTAATTTCGAGTTTTTACTTGATAAATGATGTCGTCATACAAAACAATATTGCTTCTTTTATATACATTCTTTATTCTCAATGAAACTGTCGGACAAGGTTTTGATATATCTGTAAATGCAGTTTATGGAACGTATCAAATGAAATCTATGTCCAATTTCCAAAAAGAGTTATATATGGATGCAATCTCATCTTTGGATGTGCCTTTTAAGATTACTGATGATTTCCCGGGATATATTGGTTATGAACTTACCACTAAGATACCACAAGCAAATTATTCTTATGGTGTAAATTTTGCCTTTCGATCGACAGGGGGTAGAATTTCTTATTCAGATTATTCAGGGAAATATACTATTGACAACAAGGTAAGAGCTTATGAATGTATGGGATCTATTGGTACTAATTTATACAAAATAAAAAAAATATCTTTTGACTTATCAGGGTACCTGGGTATTGCATATACTGATTATCAATTATCATCTGCGTTTCAAATTAATGATCTAGAGTCCGAGTTTAGTTCAATTTCATTTTCATCACTA
>NZ_SMMD01000745.1 GCF_009711475.1 Fulvivirga aurantia | reverse complement strand
ATCATCACAAAAAAACTTAAGCAGCTACTCAGAAAAAAATATAGTAGACATGAGCAAAAAAGCTTTTGCCATTGTCGTTTCGGAATGGAATGAAAGTGTAACAGAAGCCCTTTATCAAGGCGCGTATGACACCTTGAGACAGCATGGCGTGTCTAAGGAAAACATTGTAAGAAAAGACGTGCCAGGAAGCTTTGAATTACCCTTAGCCGCTCAGTGGGCTGCGGAGAATGATGCTGTAGATGCTGTGATTTGCTTAGGGTGTGTAATTCAAGGCGAAACCAGACATTTTGATTTTATCTGTGATGCTGTAGCTCATGGTATTAAGGATGTAAACCTTAAATACAACAAGCCTGTAATTTTTGGTGTATTAACCACTGATAACCAACAACAAGCTTTAGATAGAGCTGGCGGCAAGCATGGAAACAAAGGAGATGAAGCTGCCATAACGGCCATCAAGATGTTAGCTATCAAATAAAACAAAGAAAGGCTTTCAATAATTGAAAGCCTTTCTTTTTCACTTATACTTATCTAAGCTTATTGACTTACAAATATTGCGTCAATTAACTCATTCAACGTTTTGCTAGGTCTCATAGCTTTAGACACCTTATCTTCGTCCGGCTTGAAATAACCTCCAATATCAACAGAGCTGCCCTGAACTGCAATGAGCTCTTCATTGATTTGTCCCTCATTGTATCGTAGGTCTTTAGCTACCTTACCAAAGAGCTCTTTCAGCTCCTGATCCTGATTCTGTTCTGCCAAAGCTTCAGCCCAATACATAGCCAAATAGAAGTGACTACCTCTATTATCTATCTCATTGACTTTACGTGAAGGTGATTTTCTATTTTCAAGAAACTGACCGGTTGCTGCATCAAGTGCTTCTCCTAACACCTTTGCTCTCTGGTTATTAAAGGTCTCACCCAAGTGCTCTAAAGACACAGATAACGCCAAGAACTCACCCAGAGAATCCCATCTTAAGTGCCCTTCTTCAACAAACTGCTGAACGTGCTTAGGAGCAGAACCTCCTGCACCAGTTTCAAACAATCCTCCACCATTCATTAATGGAACAATTGACAACATTTTGGCACTTGTACCCAATTCAAGAATTGGGAATAAATCTGTAAGGTAATCTCTCAAGACATTTCCTGTAACCGATATAGTGTCTTTGCCTTCTTTAATTCTCTCTAATGAAAAGCGAGTAGCCTCTACCGGTGCCATGATGTGGATCTCAAGTCCTTCTGTATCATGGTTTGGCAGGTAAGCATTTACTTTCTTTATCAATTCCGAATCATGCGCTCTGTTTTTATCTAGCCAGAAAACAGCTGGACTTCCTGTAGCCTTAGCTCTATTTACTGCAAGCTTTACCCAATCCTGTATTGGAGCATCTTTTACCTGACACATTCTCCAGATATCTCCTTCTTCTACGTTATGCTCTAACAGAACATTACCTTCACTGTCTTTAACCTTTACTACACCGGCAGCAGGTATTTCGAAAGTTTTGTCGTGTGAGCCATACTCTTCTGCTTTCTGAGCCATAAGTCCCACGTTAGAAACACTACCCATGGTAGTTGGATCAAAAGCACCATGCTTTTTACAGAAGTCAATCGTTTCCTGATAAACACCTGCATAAGATCGATCCGGAATAATTGCTTTAGTGTCCTGTGTTCTACCTTCTTTATTCCACATTTGACCAGACGTTCTGATCATTGCAGGCATAGAGGCATCGATAATTACATCACTCGGTACATGCAGGTTGGTGATACCTTTGTCTGAGTCTACCATAGCCAAATCAGGACCCTGCTCATAGGCCTCATCAATATCTGCTAGTATTTCGTTTTTCTTAGCTTCAGGTAGTTTTTCTATCTCAGCGAGCAAATTGGCCATACCATTATTAGGGTTGACACCAATTTCCTGGAAAGAGTCAGCATGTTTATCAAAAACGTCTTTATAAAATATGCTCACCGCATGACCAAAGATGATAGGATCTGAAACCTTCATCATGGTGGCTTTTAAATGCACAGAGAATAAAATTCCTTTCGCTTTTGCATCTTCTTTTTGCTTTTGTAGAAAGTCCCTAAGTGATTTACGGCTCATTACTGAGGCATCTATCACTTCTCCTTCAAGCAAGGATACTTTTTCTTTTAATACATTATTTCCATCCGCAGTCTCAAGCTCTATGCTTACATCTCCAGCCTTAGCTACAGTCATTGATTTTTCACTACCGTAAAAATCACCCTGCTCCATGCTTGCCACATGGGTTTGAGAATCTGCACTCCACGCACCCATAGAGTGTGGATTATTCTTTGCATATTCCTTAACAGCACGAGGTGCTCTTCTATCAGAGTTTCCCTCTCTCAATACAGGATTTACAGCACTACCTTTAACCTTATCGTAGCGCGATTTAATTTCTTTTTCTTCATCATTCGCTGGCTCATCAGGGTAATCTGGTAATTTGTATCCCTGATTTTGCATTTCTTTAATTGCAGCTTTTAGCTGAGGAATTGATGCGCTAATATTTGGCAACTTAACGATATTAGCTTCTGGCTTTTTGGCCAACTCTCCTAATTCTGCTAAAGCATCTGAAATCTTCTGCTCTTCTGTTAAATACTCAGGAAAAACTGCAATGATTCTTCCGGCTAGAGAAATATCTCTCGTTTCTACAGCTACACCAGCAGAGTCGGTGAATGCTTTGATTATAGGTAAGAAAGAATAAGTTGCCAGTGCTGGAGCTTCATCAGTTTTTGTATAGATTATTTTTGCCGTTTCTTTCGTCATTTTTATTTATGCTTTAGTTATTGAAAGGAGACTCATTTTTGTTCTAAACTCGCTTTGAAAGCTTTTGTTTAGTAATATTGAGAGGTTGCGAATTTAACAAAAATTGACCTCGATAGAAAAGGTAACGCTTTGTTTTACGTTTAATAACCAACTGTGGTAGGCTTTTTGCGTTTAAATCAATTCCAATTATTTTAATTTATTAAAAGCATGTATTTATCTCTCTTCAATGGTCTTCTAATTGCCCTTAATTTTTTATTTACTTCACCCTCTACTACGGAAAAAGTCGATGTTTGTCTAAGTACTGAAGAGGCTAAACTCTACGAACTGATCAATGATTATCGAAAGCAGAAAAGACTAACGGCAATCCCCTACTCAGCCAAACTAAGTCTTGTGGCTCAAATGCACGCAAAAGATCTGGCAGATAATTACGATTTTGATCCTAATAATAAATGTAACCCTCACAGCTGGTCTAAGAAAGGCAAGTGGAGTTCTTGTTGCTACACTAATGATCATAAAGAGGCGCAGTGTATGTGGGACAAACCCAAAGAAATAGCCGGGTATCAAAGCCCCGGATATGAAATTGCTTATTATAGCTCTGCCGGAGCTTCAGCCTCAGAAGGCCTGGACGGTTGGAAAAGAAGTCCATCTCACAATCCACTTTTAATAAATACGGATATGTGGAAAAAAGTTAAATGGCAAGGTGTGGGTGTAGGTATTTATAAAGAATATGCGGTGGTATGGTTTGGCCAACTAAATGATGACCAAAACAATGTGGTGATTTGTGAGTAATTTATCTAATCTTTGGAAAGAGAGAACTTTCTCGGTTTACGCCTAATCATATTTTTATTTACCCAGTAGATAAGTGAGCCAACTATTGGAAAAATAAGTACTACCAAAATCCACCATCTACTCACCTCTTTTCTATCGTTTTTAAAGAAAATATCATGAAGAGTGAGTAGCCAAAAGATAAGAGCGACTAGCGTAAACGCTCCCATCATCATGGCTATACGGTTTGACTCAATTACATCCATTTTTTATTTATATTGTTCGTTTTCGTTAGGGAAGTCGACCGCCTTCACATCTTCTACATAATGACTAACTGCATCTGTAATAATGGTATCAAGGTCTGCGTATCTTCGTAAAAAACGTGGTTTAAACTCTTTTGTAATACCTAGCATATCCTGCATAACCAGCACCTGACCATCTACTGCTGCTCCCGCGCCAATACCGATTACAGGTATTGAAACAGACTCTGCTACTTTCTTTGCCAAATGAGCAGGTATTTTTTCTAAAACAATTGAGAAACAGCCGCACTCTTCTAAAAGCTTAGCATCTTCCATCAATTTCTCTGCCTCTTCATCTTCTTTGGCTCTTACTGTATAGGTACCAAATTTAAAAATCGATTGAGGCGTAAGCCCTAAATGTCCCATTACTGGCACACCTGCACTTAATATTCTTATAACAGATTCTTTTATTTCACTGCCACCCTCCATTTTAACAGCATGTGCTCCAGACTCCTTCATAATTCTGATGGCAGAACGTAAGGCTTCTGAAGAATTTCCCTGGTACGAACCAAATGGAATATCAACAACTACGAGCGATCTGTCGACAGCTTTTACTACCGAAGTAGCATGATATATCATCTGATCTAATGTAATAGGAAGCGTAGTTTCATGGCCTGCCATTACGTTTGATGCAGAATCACCAACAAGTAATACATCTATACCGGCTCCATCCAGGATTTTTGCCATAGAAAAATCATAGGCCGTGAGCATCGCTATTTTCTCACCCCTGTTTTTCATTTCCTGGAGTTGATGGGTTGTCACCTTTTTGATATCAGCCTTATGTACAGACATAAAATTTAGTTTATTTGTGAGTGTTTGGTATTGTTACTGTAAATGTTGTTCCTTCTAGTTCTACACTGTCAACCGTGATTTCCGCATCTAGTTTATCAGCCACTTTCTTCACAATATATAAGCCTAAACCAGAGCCTTCGCTTTTCTCTGTTGCTCGGTAGAACATGTCAAATATATGAGGAAGTTTTGACTCCTCAATACCTTCTCCATTGTCTTCTACTTTTAGTACAAGCTCCTTTTTAGTTACCGTGGCTTCGATGGAAATAAAGGTCCTTTCTTTATGAAAAGATCTGTATTTGATAGCATTAGAAATGAGATTATTTAGAATAATTCTTACACGTGTAAGGTCGCTCTTGAAAGGAATTCTCTGACTAACCTTTGTAATTATTTCTAAACCATCGGTATTTGATGCATTATAATAACTGCTGATGCTATGATTAATCTCGACCATCAAATTGACATCGATGTGTGGGTCGTTAACCCGATCATTACGAGAGATACTCAAAAGCTCCATAACGAGGTCATCGAGTCTCTTTACGCTGCCTTCTATTTTCTCAATGCATTCCAGCCTAACCTTTTCATCACTTTCTAACCTATATAAATCAATAAGACCTAGAATAGACCTAAGTGGTGAGCGTAAATCGTGCGAAGCATGGTAGACGAAACTATCGAGCTCAAAATTTACCTTCTGTAGCTCCAGCAGGTTCTCCTTAGTCTGAGAAATGTCTTTTAAAATGCACTCAATGATTTGTTCTTCCGGGTAAATCACTGCACTGTAGGACACCCATATTCTAGCCCCAGTTGCAGTTTTAACCTGCAGCTCAATATTATCAATATACCCGTTGATGGCGAGCATTTGTAGGAGGTGCTTTTTCTCACGCTCATGCACAAACATATCGAACCCTACCGGGTAATCATCTAAGTCAGAGACTTGTAAAAGCTCCAAAAACTTATCGTTTGCCTCGATTACCTTGCCATCGTCTACTTTACACCTAAACATCGCAACCAAAGAATTCTGAAATAGGTTACGATACTTTTGCTCACTTTTTCTAAGTGCATCGGTCACAGATTTTCTTTCTGTAATGTCAGTATGTGAGCCTGAAACACGAATAGCCTTTCCATCTTCACCCCGCACAGCCTGAGCTTTGGATAATATCCATTTATAGCTGCCATCTGTATGGCGCATTCTAAACTCCTGATAGTAACTAGTAGTGCGACCAGTTATAAAGTTTTTAAAGGCCTGTAGGGCTATTTCTTTGTCATCTGGGTGAAGTAGCTCTTTCCAGAGCTCATGCATATCTACAACATCTGTCTCTTTTATACCCAGCATCGACTTCCATGGTTGAGAAACAAAGGGTTCATTTTTTCTAAAATCCCAGTCCCAAAGACCATCATTGGCCCCCTTAGATGCTGATTGATATTTTTCGAGTTCGGCTCTTAATCTGGCTATTTCAAGATCTTGCTGAGCAACTCTTTCTTCGGTATGATTAGACATCTCACTCAAACCCTCTATTGGTTTCCCATCGAACATGATGTAAAAGTTTTTGGAAATATAAGGGGGTGAAAGTTTAGAAACAAGTGAATTTAATTAACTAAGGTACACAGCCTTTGCATCACTTTTCAACTGAACATCAACATGTTCGTTGATAGTAGTAGACAATTGATAGCCAACATATTGTGCTGAAATAGGAAATCGGGTATGGCTTCTGTTTACTAGAACTGCTGTCTCCAACTTCTTCACTCTTATGTTTAAAAATGGCTTTAAACTGTAGGCTAAAGTTCTGCCTGTATTTAGCACGTCATCTATTAAAACGATGCATTTATTGACCAATTCGCGATCTTCGCAACCTAGTTTTATTTCGCTTTGAGTTGGTGCCGACTTATCTAATATTATTTCTACAACCTTCACCTCAAATGTGGCTATAGATGAGAGTGCTTCACCCAGCAATTGGGCTAATTGATACCCTTTGTCTTGAATTCCAGCCAGAATTACCTGTTTTTCTTTGAAATTATTTTCATAAATCTCAAAGGCAATTCTCTTGATTTTTTGATCTACCTGGGTTTGGTCTAAAATAAGTGTTTCTGTACTCATACTATGGTATCGGCATTACTTTGCTGTCCTTAAAAGTAGACAATATCACCATAGATTGCATATTATCTACTACATCGATATTAGAAACTTGCTCTAGCATAAGCTTTTGGTAGGATGGAATGTCCTGTGCGATCACTTTCAAAATAAAATCACCAGACCCCGTTATGTGGTGACACTCAATAACCTCATCGATTTTATTGATACTTTCTATAAAAACATCGATATTATCTTTATTATGACCTTTTAATGACACCATTACAAAAGTGCTTACACCAAGACCCACCTTTTCATTGCTCACCTTAGCATGATAGCTACTGATCATACCTGAGTTTTCTAATTTCTTAACTCTCTCTAATGTTGGTGCTGGTGACAGCC
>NZ_SMMD01000774.1 GCF_009711475.1 Fulvivirga aurantia | reverse complement strand
GGTATCACCTTATTAGTGGGCATGGCTATTTTGGTATTTCTGCTTAAAAATAGAAATGAAGAAATCATCTATGTTGAGAAAAAACGTAGTCGAGACAATGAGAATGATGACAGTGATGATCACGGTGATTCTGGCTCAACTTTAAGCACTTCATTTCTTACTGATATCTTAAAGAGCGAGAAAGACGAACAAAAAATACTAGATAAATCGCTACACGGCATCTGTAAAAAACTGGAAGCCGGAATTGGAGTAATTTATACTTACAAAAAGTCTGAAGATAAGAGACTTCTTGAGTTAAAATCTTCATATGCACTTAGCCTTGGAGAATCTCAAACAATAAGCTATGAACTGGGAGAAGGCCTTGTCGGACAAGCCGCTAAGGAGCAAAAAGGACTAATCGTTGATGACATACCTCAAGGGTATATAAAGATTGTATCAGGTTTGGGCAGTGCATCTCCTACCCACTTACTCATACACCCTATATTGTCAGAAGAAGATTTATATGGTGTGATCGAAATCGCTTCGTTTACCCCTTTTGATAAGAATCACGAAGCATTCATACACAACTGTATGACTAAGATAATGGAGAAGCTGGCACCTAAAGCTGCTACTTCAAAAAAGGTCTCCACAGCCAAAGAGACACCTAAAAAGGAAACAAGTAAAGGCAAAACTAAAAAAGCATAAAGTCAAAAATATTTATGTTTAAAAATATATCAATAAGCACCAAAATCACAGGCCTAGTGATTGCTCTAGTGGCAATTACAATTATTGCCATAAGTTATCTTTCATTTACATTTAGCCGGCAAGCACTTGAGGCTATGTATAATGATAACCTCACTATACTCACCGATAGTAGGGCAGATAAGGTAAAAACATACTTTGATAATTTAACGGCCAACGTCAACCTACTCCAAAGTACCAAAACAATTAAGGAAGGGGCTTCTCCGTCATTTAATGCAGAACCAGAACCTGCTATGGACTTTGGCTTTGGTGATGATACAAGCGCAGATTCTGCAGCAGCAGATTCATTTTCCCCGGATGCCGGGTTTGGAGGTTTTGCAGAACCTATGCCTACTGTTTCTTATGATGTAGATGGCCTCCTTAATGAGATAAAATCTGCCAACGGCTATAACAATATTTTCATTACAGATCAAAACGGAGGCATAAGATACTCTACAGATCCTACCCGTTCTTCTGGTGGCAATTTTGTAGATCCTGATGGCAGCACCCTGACTCAGTCTATTAAAGAAATACATATAAGTAATATTGTGAAAACAGAGTCAGGTGAGAATATTGTTTACGTAGGCGGACCTATCAATCATGACTCTGGCGAAACAAGCATAATCCTCATAGAGGCAAGTATAGAGCCTGTTTTTTCTGTCTTACATGACACCACTGGCCTGGGCGAAACTGGAGAAATTGTACTTGCAAGACTTGATAGCCCTAATATTTACTTCTTAAACCCGCTTAGAAACGACTCTAGCCGAGTAGTGAAGCCAATTAATATCGTTACAAACAAAGAAAAGGCTGTACCGATGCAAAAGGCGCTTTCGGGCGAAGATGGCTCCGGTGCATCTACCGACTATAGAGGTGAAGAAACACTTGCAGTTTGGAGACATATCCCTTCGGCAAATTGGGGTCTTGTTGCAAAAATTGATACAGACGAAATATTTAGTGAATCAAGGAGTTTATTCCATAAGTTTTTGATCGCGGGGCTTATACTTCTTCTACTCGCCTTATTGGCATCGGTATTATTTTCTAAATACCTCACCAACCCACTGAGTTCGCTTAAATCAATGCTAGAAATGGTCGGTAATGGTATATTGCCTCAGAAAGTAGAAAAAAGCACTAATGATGAAATCGGCCTTATGGCTAATGACCTGGATCATTTGGTGCAGACTCTTAAAAAAACCGCTCATTTTGCTCAGCAAATCGGTGAAGGAAACTTCGATGCTAACTTTAAGCCTATTAGCAAAAATGACGCATTAGGTGTAGCGCTTGTAGATATGAGAGACAACCTCATTGAGGCTGAGAAGCGTGACAAAGAAAGAAACTGGATTGTAACAGGTGTTGCTGAAATTGGAGAGATACTCCGTGCTCATGATAACCTGGAAGCATTAGGCGATGAGGTTATAAAATACATCTTAGGTAAGATTGGAGCCATCCAGGGAGCATTTTATGTAACCAACGAAGAAGATACGAACGATGCATACTTACTGATGAAGTCTAGCTATGCATACAACAGAAAGAAATACCTAAAAGCAGAATTTAAATTCGCAGAAGGTCTCGTTGGTCAGGCAGCAGCTGAGATGGACACGGTGCTACGAACAGAAATACCTGATGATTATGTAACTGTAACATCTGGTATCTTAGGTGAGCAGCGCCCTTCTTGTATATTAATTGTTCCTCTTATCACAGAAGAAAAAGTTTATGGGGTACTTGAATTTGCCGGCTTTGGTAAATTTGATAGCAGTAAAGTAAAATTTGTTGAGGAGCTGAGCTTAATTCTTGCGAGAACGGTCTTCAATATTAAAGTAAACGAAAGAACACGTAGATTACTTGAAGAGTCTCAGGCTATGAGCTCTGAGCTACAGGAAAAACAAGAGATATTAAGACAAAATGCTGAAGAGATGCAGGCAACACAGGAAGAGTTGCAAAAATCTAACAGCAAACTTGAAGAGCAAATCGAAGAAGTAAATAGAACTCAGAAGAGGATGCAGCTATTGCTGGAGAATGCTTCTGAGGTTATCACTATTTACGAAGAAGATGAGACTGTACGATACATAAGTCCTTCCGTAGAGCCTATCCTGGGTTATTCTCAGAAAGAGATGATGGGTAAGAGCGATATTGAAAAAGTACATCCTGATATGCGTGAGGAGTTTGACAATATGTTTAAGAAGCTATTGGCAAACCCTGATGAGCAGGTTACTATTCAGTATGAGTATCAAACCAAAGAAGGTAGCTACATCTGGATCGAGTCCACGGGTACCAACTTCATGTCAAACCCTGCCATCCAGGGTATGATTGTAAACTCACAGGACATCACTGAAAGAAGAAGAGCTGAACAAGAGCAGCGAATGAGAAGTAAAATGCAGGCATTATCTGAAAACTCTCTTGACCTTATCACCAGATTAGAGTCTAACAGCATCTCATACATCAACCCAATCATTGAAGAGTACACTGGCAAAAAGCCACAAGACTTTATCAATCAAAAAGTTGATGAGGCAGACCTTAATGAAAACATCTTGAGCCACTGGTTACAGATTGTTGAAGAGGTAAATAAGACTAATGAAAAAGTCACTTCTGAAATGGATTTCCCTTCTGAGATGGGTGATCGTGTAATGCAGGTAAATGCAATACCAGAATTTGACGAAAGCAATGACCTGGAATCTGTACTTGTAGTGTCACATGATATTACTGAGCGTAAGATCATCGAGTTAGAAATTCAGAATAAGAATAAGAAGATTGCTGATAGTATTAATTATGCAAAAAGAATACAGAATGCTATTCTTCCTAATAATGCTGTTATTCACCGCGTAATTCCGGATTCTTTCATTCTCTACAAACCAAAAGACGTTGTAAGTGGAGACTTCCCTTGGTACGTGAAAATTGGAGATGATATCTTCATGGCTGCGGTAGATTGTACCGGCCATGGTGTACCGGGAGCCCTACTTTCATTAATTGGTTACTTCTTATTAAATGATATTGTTAGAAGTAGAAAAATTTCAGATCCGGGTATAATTTTGGATCAACTTGACGAAGGGGTGACCTCAACCTTAAGACAAGATCAGGACGATTCCAAAACTAAAGATGGTATGGATATCGCGCTATGCAAAATCAATATGAAGACTCGCAAAGTAGAGTATGCAGGTGCTCACAGGCCACTTTATGTGATGAAGAAAGGCGAGATGGTTGAAATTAAAGGTAATAAATTTGCCATTGGTGGTGGTATCTACAAAAACCAAACTAATTTCACCAACACAAAACTTGAGCTTGACAAAGGCGATTCGTTCTACTTCTGCTCTGATGGATTCCCTGACCAGTTTGGAGGGCCAGATAACAGGAAATTCGGACCTAAGCGTCTACGCGCTTTGATTCAGGAAGAGCACACAAACTCAATGAAAGAGGCTTATAAAAGATTTGATAAAGAGTGGGAAGATTGGAGAGGAAATGAGAAACAAACTGACGATGTATTATTAATCGGTATAAAATTTTAGAAGTTGTTGTTGAAAAGTACTATTTTGGAGGATATTTATGACGATGAATTGATAGTGCAGCTATTTATGGACATTAAGAATAAAACACATATAGACTTATGAAGTATATTTTTGATTTACACCAAACCATGCTTGATCATAGCTTGATTTTGGTTTACGAGGGTGAGTTCACTCAAGAAATTACCAAATCAGTTTTGGCTATGGCCGAAAGAAACATGGACTCATCAGGTGAAGAATCCAGTATCAAAAGAAAGGTGTTCAATGTAATGGTTGAATGTTTACAAAACATTGTGAAACATGCTGATGACGTGGAAGAAAACCATTCAGCTATTTTTATGATTGGTAAACACGAAAACGAATACCTTATCGTTTCAGGTAACCCTATATTGAAAGGTGATATTGACGGACTCAATAAAAAGCTCGAAAATATCAACAGCCTCGATAAAGATGGCCTGAAAGCTTTATATAAAGACATTATTAAAAACACTCAAATTTCAGACAAAGGCGGTGCCGGCCTAGGGTTTGTAGATATGGCAAGAAAATCAGGACGACCTTTAGAGTTCGATTTTATTGACATGGATGATAAATATTCATTCTTCTGTCTTAAAACCTCAATAAGCAGGGCTTAATTAACACATTAGACAAAAACATTTAAAACACGTATTGACAATGGAAATATTAAACTTAGAAGGCACTGAAGATACCCCGAAAATAATCTTAGATAAAGGTAACGGCATCTTTGAAATTTCTGGAAGATCTCTACCTGAAGATTCTGCTGAGTTTTATCAGCCGGTGTTAGACTGGATCGATGAATATTCTAAAGATCCTAACGACTCTACCGATTTCATGATCAAACTTGAGTACTTCAACACGGCTTCGTCTAAACTTATTCTTGATGTATTGTCTGCCCTGGAAGACATAGATGGCATGACTATAATCTGGTATTTTCACGAAGATGATGAAGATATGGAAGAAGCTGGAGAAGAATTTTCTGAGCTAGTTGAGATACCTTTCGAATTCAAAACATATTAAGTAACAGACTTTTTTAGTAGCTGATTCTGATTTTTTTTAGGGAAACTGACATATGAGTGAGGAAATACTAAAAGCACTTACCCAATTATTTGCGATTATCACCAAACAAGATGGTGGAGTCACAGAAAAAGAAAGGCAGTTTGTCATAAGTTTTTTTCAACAAGAACTAGATCAGGATTCAGTTAAAGAGTACCTGGAGCTTTACGATAAATACTCCGGATACTCGAAAGACTCAAAAGATGATCAAAAGGAGGATGAGCCACAAAAGAAAAGGAAGCTCACTTCGGTAAGAGACTCAGTAAAAACGCTTGGTCTCTGTAAGAAAATCAATAAAACACTTACCCAGAAGCAGAAGGTAGTAGTTCTTATCAAAATACTTGAGCTCGTTGGCTCTGATAAGAACTTCACTCCTCAGCGGATGGAGATTATTGACACCATCAGCACGGTATTTAATATCGTAAAAGATGAGTATAAACTAATTGAGAGTTTCGTAATTCAGGAAAAAATTAGCGATCTCAATTTTAGTGATATACTACTAGTAAATAAAGAAGAGTCTGATGGCAATGAGGAAAGCAAACACTACCAGGCCGACATCAATGGCACAATAATATTCCTCAAAGTAAAAAGTGTTGATATGTACTTTACCAAATATGTTGGTAAAGATGAAATAGTATTAAACGGTTTTATCATGCAGAAAAACAGGGTTTACCTGTTTTCTCATGGTAGTACTATTAAAACTCCTCTTGGGGCTGCTCTATACTACAGCGACCTCATATCTCTCTTTAACGAGGAAATAAAAACCACCAAGCTATCTTTCAATGCACATATAGAGGAATTTAGATTTCCTAATGGTGCCTTAGGATTGAGAGATGTATATATATCTGAAGGACCCGGCCGATTGATCGGTATCATGGGAGCCAGTGGAGCTGGTAAAACCACTTTAATGAATGTGCTTGCCGGCATTGAGCAACCTTCAAAGGGAAGTATCAAAATCAATGGTTTTGATATAAATACTGAAAAAGACAGAATTCATGGCGTAATAGGCTACGTTTCACAGGACGACCTTCTCATTGAAGAGTTGACTGTTTATGAAAACCTCTATTACAACGCCAAACTTTGCTTTGCTGATCTTTCTGAAGAGGATCTGCATAAGCGCGTAATAGATGTTCTCGAAAGCCTGGGCTTAGACCAAAGAAAAGACCTGAAAGTTGGTAGTGTTTTAGATAAGACTATCAGTGGTGGTCAAAGAAAGAGGCTAAACATTGCCCTGGAGCTAATCAGAGAGCCTGCTGTAATGTTCGTTGATGAACCAACATCAGGTTTATCGTCCAGAGATTCAGAAAATGTAATTGACCTTTTAAAAGAGCTTTCATTAAAAGGTAAGCTCATATTTGTAGTAATCCATCAACCATCATCAGACATATACAAAATGTTTGATAAGATGTATATTATGGATACCGGAGGCTTCCCTGTTTTTTATGGCAACCCGGTACATGCGGTTACTTACTTTAAAGAGGAAACTAACCAGGTTGATAGTCAGAGGGGACAGTGTGAAACCTGCGGCAATGTCAATCCTGAGCAGATATTTAATATAATTGAGGCTAAGGTTGTAGATGAATATGGCCAGCTGACCAATAAAAGAAAAAGAGAGCCGCAGCAGTGGCATGAGTCTTTTAAAGAAAAGTTTACGATTGAAAAGGTAGAGGATATCAATGAAGAGCCTCCTCACAGCCTTAGTATACCAAATAAAATAAAGCAATCGATCATATTCACAACGAGGGATATGCTAAGCAAGATCAGTAATAAGCAATATTTACTGATCAACCTGTTGGAAGCTCCTCTCCTGGCGATTATTCTTGCTTTTATTATTCGTTACAAAAGTTCTCCTTACGGAGATGAATATCTCTTCAGGTTTAATGATAACATCCCTGCATTCATGCTTATGAGTATTATCGTTGCCCTTTTTATGGGACTTACGGTGAGTGCAGAAGAAATTATTAGAGATAGAAAGATATTAAAAAGAGAGTCATTCCTCAATTTGAGCTGGAATAGTTATTTAGTCTCAAAGGTGTTAATTCTATTTTTAATGTCTGCGATACAGACAATCACTTTTGTTATTATTGGTAATCTCATCCTTGAGATTCAAGGGATGACGTTTGCCTTCTGGTTTGTGCTTTTCTCAAGCTCTTGTCTGGCTAATGTACTAGGTCTTAATATCTCAAGTGCGTTTAACTCGGCCGTTACAGTCTATGTAATGATTCCATTGTTATTAATACCACAAATGATTTTAAGTGGTCTTTTATTTAGCTTCGATAAATTAAACGATGTAATCAGCACAAAAGGTGAAGTGCCAATCGTTGCTGACATGATGGCTTCCCGTTGGGCATACGAGGCAATGGCTGTTTACCAGTTTAAAAACAACCCATATCAGGATCCTTATTACGATTTCGAAAAATTTGAATCACAAGCTGATTTCAAAGCCGCCTATCTGGTTGAGGAATTAAAAAAGTACAGAAACTATGTTTCTGACCATTATCAAGCTCCAGCCAATGATACTATCAAAGCTCGCGTAGAAGCTGCCTTAGAAATCATGAGAAATGAAATCGGTAATGATTCTTTCAAAAATGGCATCGAAAACCTTAACCTATCAGAAAATTTAACCCTGGAAGGTTATAACCCAGAAGTTGATCAGCAACTAATCACTTATTTTGACAACTTTAAGAAAC
>NZ_SMMD01000945.1 GCF_009711475.1 Fulvivirga aurantia | reverse complement strand
TTTTTTTGCACCTTTCTCAAACTTTATTTCAGCGTCTCAAAAAACTTCATAGCGCTGGGTCCGAGATTTTTCATGATTATTTTTTTATACTCGGTGGTAACTGTATAACCTTCCATAAACTCGGCTAGCAAGGGCGCCCAATCATTTGATTGAGGCATTATTATACCAAACTGCTCTGTAGGGTCATCTCCTACGGCATGGCGCTTAAGTGGCTTTCTGTTTTGTATCCCATCGATGTAATATGTAAAATCGACATTGGTAAATTTAGTTGGGTCGTTTACAACACGATCGATAGCCTCCTGAAATGAGGGTACATATTCTACTTTCATCCCCGGATAGTACTTTGCTTTTAAGTCTAAAAGGCGTTTTTCATTGGTCGATTGACGCACGGTTACTGCTGTCATTCCTGCAAAGTCGTTGGCAATGTTAGATAGGTCTACCATAGTTTTTACCTCACTGTTGGTAACTATCATTCCAATGTTTGTGATGTAAGGCGGACTAAAGTTGTAAACCTTTTTTCTGGCATCAGTAATTGTAGTATTACTCAAGCCAAAAACACCTCCTTTAGATTTTTTTACTGTTTCTAAAAATGAGGTGAAATTCTTGGCATCCTTTACTTCGTACTTAACGGTAACATTAATTTTCTTCCCGTTTTCTACCCACTCTTCAAAATCTCTCATGATATCGAAAGTGATACCAGATTTATTTGAAGAAGCAAAACCAGGCGCTTCTGAGTAAGTGATAACCCAGGTGGCACTTCCACTTGATTTGGCTGAGGCATATGTACTGCCAGTTAATTGTGCAGATAGAGTCGATACCACTAAAGCCAAACAGAGCGTTAAAAAAATCTTAATTTTCATAATTATCAGGTTAGTTTTTACAGTACAATGTAATGTAAATAATTGATAATCAGAGAACCTATGTAATAAAAAAGTGTGTTTTTCTAGCTTAATTCTTCCTTCAAAAACTTCGCTGTGTAGCTTTCTTTGTTAGAAATGACTTTTTCCGGTGTGCCCTCACACACGATTTTTCCACCTCCATTGCCCCCTTCAGGGCCCAGGTCTATGATGTGGTCAGCGACCTTTATCACATCCATATTATGCTCAATAATTAGAACTGTGTTGCCTTTATTTACCAATCGATTAAGTACATCAAGCAGGTGCTGTATGTCCTGAAAATGAAGGCCTGTGGTAGGCTCATCAAGTATATACATGGTTTTGCCTGTGTCTTTTTTAGATAACTCTGTGGAAAGTTTCACGCGCTGTGCTTCACCACCAGAGAGTGTGGTGGCATGCTGGCCTAGTGAGATATAATCAAGGCCAACATCATGTAATGTCTTTATTTTACGAAGGATTTTTGGTTGGTTTTCAAAAAACCCAACGGCTTCCTCCACAGTCATCTCGAGTACATCGGAGATGGACTTGCCTTTGAAACGTACCTCAAGGGTTTCTCTATTGTACCTCTTGCCTTTACATGTCTCACAAGGCACATGTACATCCGGTAAGAAATCCATTTCTATTAGCCTCAAGCCTGCACCCTCACAGGTTTCGCACCTTCCTCCTTTGACATTAAAGGAAAATCTGCCTGGCTTATAGCCACGAATTTTAGCCTCTGGAAGCTCGGCAAAAAGTGCCCTTATCTCTGTAAATACGCCCGTGTAAGTGGCAGGGTTTGAGCGTGGTGTTCGTCCAATGGGTGATTGATCGACCTCAATTACTTTATCAAGTTCTTTGATGCCCTCCACTTTTTTGTAAGCTAAAGGTTCTTTTCTAGATCGATAGAAAGTTTGGTTGAGGAGTGGAAACAATGTTTCATGAATTAAAGTGGATTTGCCACTTCCGGAAACTCCTGTGACCAAAGTAAGTGTACCCAAAGGGATTTTGAGATTTACATTTTTGAGGTTGTGACCTGTAGCCCCTGTGAGCTTAAGCATCTTACCATTGCCGGGTCTACGCTCTTTAGGTATTTCAATATTTCTTTTTCCTTTCAGGTATTGTGCAGTCGCACTATTCTGAGCCAAAAATTCTTTAGGACTTCCCTGAGCTACAATATGACCTCCGTGCCTTCCGGCTCCAGGCCCAATATCTATAATATAGTCTGACTCAAGCATCATATCCTTGTCGTGCTCTACAACAATCACAGAATTACCTAAGTCCCTCAGGTCTTTAAGGGCTTTGATAAGCTTCACATTGTCGCGCTGATGAAGGCCAATACTCGGCTCATCTAAGATGTAAAGCACACCTACGAGCTGCGTACCTATTTGTGTGGCAAGCCTGATTCTCTGTGCCTCACCCCCTGAAAGTGTTCTCAACGGGCGGTTGAGGTGCAGGTAATCGAGACCAACATCCAATAAGAATCCTATTCTTTTCCTTATCTCCTTTAAAACCTCAGCTGCAATCACGTTCTGCTTATCAGACAGCCTTTCTTCCAGGTTTTCGAACCAATTGCCTAATGATTGAATATCTAATTCAGCGAGTTCTCCAATGTTTTTATTGTCCAGATAGAAATGAAGTGACTCCTTCTTCAGCCTTAAGCCTTTGCAATCAGGGCAGGTTTTAAATACCGTAAAGTCGTTTACCCACTTTTGTATTTTTTCAGAACCACCATCTTTTTGTTTTTCTAAAAACTTGATGATGCCTTCAAATTTTGTATTCCAGTTGGTGCCGGGGTATTTTACCGATTTTACTGCTACAGGCACATTATCACCATATAGTAAGACTGTAATAACTTCTCTCGGTAAATCTTTGATCGGTGTGGTAAGACTAACTTTGAAGCGCTTTAGTATGGCTTCAATTTTCTTAAAAATCCATATATCTCTAAACTCACCCAGTGGCAAAATACCACCACGGCTGATGCTGAGTGAAGTATCAGGTATGATCGACTCTTCGGTGATTTCCTCTATTACACCTAACCCATTACAGGTAGGGCACGCCCCATAAGGTGAGTTAAATGAAAATGAGTTGGGTGCGGGCTCATCATATGACAGTCCGGAAGTAGGATCCATCAAAAACTTAGAGAAATGATGTACATTGTCTTCCTGATCTAGCAGCATAAGCACACCCTGGCCTTCTTTAAGTGCTGCCGACAAAGATTGACTAATGCGGTATTTATCGTTTTTGTCCACAACAATGCGGTCTACGACAATTTCTATGTCGTGCGTTTTATACCTGTCGACCTGCATTTTTGGCACTAACTCCTGTAGTTCGCCATCTACTCGCACACGGGTGTAGCCAGACTTTCTGATTTGCTGAAACAACTCCCGATAATGTCCTTTTCGACCTTTCACTACAGGGGCCAGAATAGTAAGCTTTTGCTTGTCAAACGCTTCGAAAATATGGTCGAGTATCTGGTCTTCTGATTGACGAATCATCTTCTGACCTGTTTTATACGACACCGCCTCACCAGCTCTCGCGTAAAGCAGGCGCATAAAATCATAAATTTCTGTAACAGTACCTACGGTAGACCTAGGGTTTCGAGATGTGGTTTTTTGCTCGATAGAAATTACCGGGCTCAAGCCATTGATCTTATCAACATCGGGACGCTCCAGATTGCCTATAAATGAACGGGCATATGCCGAAAAGCTTTCCATATATCTGCGTTGGCCTTCGGCATAGATTGTATCAAAAGCCAATGAAGATTTTCCGCTACCGCTTATGCCGGTGACGACCACCAATTGGTTTCTTGGAAAACTAAGGCTAATGTCTTTGAGGTTGTGCTCGCGCGCACCCAAGATTTCTATGAAGTCATGTCCCGTTACATCAAATTCCTTGTTTTCTACCTTTTCATCTGTAATCATAGAGTGCTACCGCGTTGATTTTTAAGAATCTACAAAATTGAGGTATAGAATGTTTAATTACAACTTTAATAAAATGTGTGGGCTTAAATTTCGGCTTTGTCTTATATGAAAAAACCTGCCTAATATGATGGGTCCGGCAGGTTTTCAAATGCTATTTACTTCGTTTAATTAACAACAGCCTCCGCCATCATAATGGTAAGTTGACTCAGAGACAAAAATGTCTTGTCTGCCCAAATTATTTAAGGCACCTGCGGTTTTATCACAAACCGCCAATGGTTGGTTAGGCATTAACACATGGCCTTTGTGATCGTCAAAGTATTCTTCATTACCGAAATAGATAGCTGTTTTACCTGTAAATACACATGGGCCATCTTCCGGCATCGGATCTTTAATTGCACAAACCTCTACACTCTCGATAAAAATGTTTTCTGGTGTGTCGTAGTGGCCGGTATCTAATATGCGATAAGGACGCTTAGCTCTTATCTCCACAGTGCCGAAGCCTACATCGGTGATCATTTTGATATAATCTTTAAGAGGCAGTGCACCACTTAAGCATAGTGCTCTAAGTCTTTCGTCCTGCTTCAGGTTTTCTGGCATTGCCTGATCGCAAATAGGATCTGACAGCACCAATCTACCGTGCGGTTTAAGTACCCGGTACATTTCTTCTAATGCCTTTTTTAGATCATCTGTTGTAAAAATATTGAAGAGACAATTTTGAGCTGCTACATCTATAGACTCATTTTCTACTGGTAAGTCAAGTGCATCTCCTTTACGAAGATCTACAAACTCAGATTTAAACCATGGATTTAGCTTTTCAGCTTCTTTGAAGTTTTCTTTACTTGCTGTCAGCATCTCGTCTACAACATCCAGCCCTATAACTCCATTTTCCTTTCTACTGAAGTAAGAAAACTGTAGAAGCTCCATACCACCACCTACTCCTACATATAATATGTTAGGGTTATTGACCAGGTCACGCGGGTTTACAGTGCTGCCACATCCATAATTCATATCCAACATTTTCTTGGGGATATCGAGGTTAGGCAGTTGCCAAACAGGTGTGGTGGTACAGCATAAGCCTACATCCGGACTTTCGGCCGCTTTTCTGTATACATCTTTGGTGGTTTCTAAATAGCTTTCCATTTATAGTTGGTTAATAAGTTCTATGTAAATTTTAGTAAGATCAACTTCAGCTTCTCCCGCAATTTTAATGATCTCTTCAATATTGGCCGGGGCCAGATTATCAGGGTCGCAATCATCTGTAAGGACACTAATTGCGCAGCATGGCAAACTCATATGATTAGCCACAATCACTTCAGGCACAGTAGACATGCCCACTGCATCGGCCCCTATGTTTCTTAAAAATCTGTATTCTGCTCTCGTCTCCAGATTTGGCCCTATCACAGAAACATAAACACCTTTTCTTAAGGTGATATCATGATCTTTTGCAATCGCTTCGAGCTTGTTATTTAGATCACCATTATAGGGCTGACTCATATCAGGAAACCGACCACCCATCTCATCTAAATTTGGACCTCTAAGCGGGTTATCAGGCAATAGATTGATATGATCGTCAATGAGCATAAGCTCTCCCTTTTGCCAGCTGGTATTCATATTACCTGAAGCATTAGAAATCAAGAGATTTTTAATTCCCAACATTTTAAGCACTCTAATTGGAAATGTTATTTCCTGCATGCTGTAGCCTTCATAATAATGAAAACGGCCTTGCATTGCTACCACCTTCTTTTCTCCAATTTTACCATAGATAAGTTTGCCGCTGTGAAACTCTACAGTTGCTATCGGAAAGTTGGGTATGTCGGTGTAATCTATCTCTTTAATAACATCAATGGCAGCAACAAATTTACCACCCAGTCCTGTACCTAATACTACACCCACATCAGGAGCATCAAATCCTTTATTTTTTAGAAATTCTGTGGTTTCTTTTATTTGTTTGAGCATTTAGAATAATATAATCTGGCTGATGATACTCAGCCTTGGTTAGGTTAGTTTTTTTTTATGGTATTAAGCTACGGTACCCTGACAACTGCTACCTGCTCCTGCTGTACAGCCATAGCAGTGTTGATTGATTACAATGCTTCGTTTCTCCAGCTTGCCAAGATCGAAGTCTTTCACATGCTGTCCTGCCGTTTTCTCAACCTTTAAATCAAGCATTTGATTAAAATCACAATCATACATGTAGCCGTCATAATCAATAGAGATGGTGTTTCTACACATAACACCCTTCACAGCTGCTGGATTAAACGCATTTATTAATTTCTCCATATACTCCTCATAGTTTTCGGTACGTACGAGAAATTCCAAAAACCTTGCAATTGGGAGGTTAGTGATGGTAAAGAGATTATTAAACTCAATGTCGTAATGTTCTTTGAGCTCTTTCTTGAAATCTCTTTCTAGCGCAGCCTGATCGCCAGGTAAAAAGGCTCCGCCCGGGTTGTATACCAGGTCCAGACCAAGGTCAGACCCTTCGACACCATAGCCTACAGCATTTAGCATATTCAAGGCCTTAATTGATTTATCAAAAACGCCTTCACCACGTTGCCTATCGGTTTTGTCGGGTTGGTAAAATGGCAAAGAAGAAATTACCCTCACGTTATTTTTCTTAAAGAACTCGGGTAAATCATGGTATTTTGGATTTGCCAAAATGATTGTAAGGTTAGATCTAACTATGATTTCTTCGACTCCAGCCTTATTGGCTTCCTCCACAAACCACCTGAAATCAGGGTTCATTTCAGGAGCACCACCAGTAAGATCAAGTGTGTGTATTTTGGTTTTTTTGATTACTTCAAGGCAATGCTGCATGGTTTCACGCGTCATGATCTCTTTTCGATCAGGGCCCGCGTCTACATGGCAGTGCTTACAAACCTGATTACACATATAGCCCACATTTACCTGCAAAATCTCTATAGAAGTAGGTTTTAGTGGATATTCACCAAGAGGTGAGATTTTTTGTTTGAAAGTAGGCAGTTTATCCTCACCGAAAATACCATTTGATAAGAATTGTAACTGCGTCTTTTTATCTGACAGGTCGTGGTGCCTGGCTTTGAGTGACTTAATCATAATAAATTTTTCATTCTACATCGAAAGCTTTTTCGCCTTATTCATCATCTGTACACTGTGAACAAGTGAAGCTCCTCCTCTAATTGCAGTAGCAACATGTACTGCTTCCATCATTTGCTTCTCTGTTGTGCCTTTTTCAAGCGAGTCTGAGGTGTATGCATCAATACAATAAGGACACTGAATGGTGTGAGCAACAGCAAGAGCTATTAAAGATTTCTCTCTGGCTGTGAGCTCGCCTTCCTTAAAAACATCTCCATAGTAATCGAAAAATTTCTTAGCCAGCTCAGGTCCAAATTCTGCCACATCTCCAAACTTCTTAAGATCGGCCGGGTCGTAGTAGGTTTTATCCATAGTCGTGTTGATTAGGTTGTTTTACTGAAAAGTAAAAAGAATAACGATCAACACAACGCTATGTTGAAAATAACTAACCTATTTCACAAGCAATGTCAATCGAAAGACACTTGATGAAAATACGTAGTAATTAGCGTCTATGGATTTACCGGAATGGCAATTTTGTAAGTTTTTTTCCTTACATCGAGGCGATCTTCTCTCAGCCATGGGTTGTGGCGCTTGAGTAGCTTGTAGTTGATGCCTTCTTTTTTGGCAAACTCAACCAGGTCTTTGATATCTTCATTTACCTCTACAAACCTTAGATCTTCCTGATCGTACAGGTGCTCTTCATCGATATTGAATCCGTACTTTTCAGGATGCTCAATAATCTCTTTTATTGCGAGAATTCTGAATACATACCTCGAGGTTTCTTCATTGAGCATGAGGTCGTAATATGAGTCTACTTTTTGATTGTTGAGTGCGCGTTGCAAACCTGACATGCCACGGTTGTAGCTGGCTGCTGCGTTGGTCCAGTTGCCAAATTTATTATGGGCTTTTTTGAGGTAGTTACAAGCAGCCTCTGTAGACCTCAGTGGGTCGTATCGCTCATCTACTTCTCTTGTAATTTCAAGGCCATTTTCCTTTCCGGCTGCCTTTCTTATTTGCCAGAAACCAACAGCGTTGGCGGGAGAAATTTGATTGGCAAAACCACCTTCTATCGCAGTGAGGTATTTAAAATCGTCTGGCACCCCATTTTCCTTTAATATTTCTTCTATCTGGGGCAACCAACGGTGAGCTTGCTTTATTAAGAAAATAGTACTGCTATGCCAGTAGGTGTTGATATGTAACTCACGGTCGAGTCGCTCTCTCACGTCAGGAATCTCCAACGGAACGCGCTCACCAGCGAAATAAAGTTCTTTAGGTAACTCTAGTGTTACAGCATTGAGATAGCCTGCATATTCACCACCGGGGGGGTTATCGATATTATAAAATGCCACTTTGGTGTCTTGCACAGGAGCAGGTGGTTGTTTAGACTCGTTGAACCTGATGTAACCCAAAACAATAGCCAACGCCAATATCGAAATGCCGAGTGGTAAGTATTTCATGCTTATCCTATTAATTAAACTGTAAACCTGTAGAACTAGCTCTTTAAGTTGATGTATCTAAAGTCTAAAAAGTAACTGAGAAACTAGTCTACTTGTAAAAATAAAAAACAAAGGCATCAGAGCGATGCCCTGATGCCTATAGAATCTATTTTTTTTGTAATTAGTTCAGTTTAAAAGTTAGGAGACAATAAATATTTAGAATAAAAGTCATCTATCACTTTTACTGCCTCAGAAGGGGTCTCAACAAGGTTAAATAAATCAAGGTCTGCTTCATTTACATTATTCTCGGCCTCAAGCATAGTAGTTTTAATCCAGTCGATAAGACCACTCCAGTAGCTTTTACCAACCAATACAATTGGGAATCGCCCAATCTTCTTAGTTTGAATAAGTGTAAGTGCTTCAAATAATTCATCTAACGTGCCAAAACCACCAGGCATTACGATAAACCCTTGTGAATACTTCACAAACATTACCTTTCTAACAAAGAAATAATCATGCGTAATCAGTTTATCAGGATCGATGTAGGCGTTGCCTTGCTGCTCAAAAGGTAAAATTATGTTTAGACCTACAGACTTACCGCCTTCTGATTTCGCGCCTTTGTTACCAGCCTCCATTATACCAGGGCCACCACCTGTAATTACACCGTAGCCATGTCTTACCAACTTGGCTGATATTTCTTCTGCCATTTTGTAGTAAGGGTGATCAGGTTTGGTTCTTGCAGAGCCAAATACCGTAACACAAGGACCTATTTTAGCTAACTTTTCAAAGCCTTGTACAAACTCCGACATTACTTTAAAAATCGTCCAGGAGTCGTAGCTCTTTATTTCATTCCAATCTCTCTCTTCAAAGGCCTCAACAATCTTCTGTTCTTCTTCCGATAGGTCTTCAAACTTTTTTATATTTTCTAGCTTGGTTTTCTTCTCTGTCATATCATTGGTATTAAAAAAATTCGTCATACGGGCAAATAAGGCCCTTTTTGGTACTGCACTGAAACCAGAGCAGCCGCCAAACTTATGAAATTAAAACTTTATGTAAAAAAAATTATCGGTTATGGTTGCTTTAAGAGATCGTGAACAGCCGGCTTTACCTCCTCAAATTTGTACTGATAACCTGCACTGGCGATCTTCTCGTTAGATACTTTTGATCCGCCCAAAACCATAGAGGCCATTTCTCCCAAAACCAGCTTGAGCGCAAAGCCGGGTACATTGGGTAAAAACAGGGGTTTGCCGAGGGCTTTTGCCGCTATTTTTGTTAGCTCTTTATTGGTTACCGGATTTGGCGCAACTGCATTGTAGGTACCGCTGATATGGTCGTTTTCTACAGCGAATACAAACATGCCACAGAGATCATCGAGGTGTACCCAGCTCATATATTGGTCGCCACTTCCCAGTGGGGCACCGGCTCCAAACTTTATAGGCTTTACCAGTTCCTTCAAAGCACCCCCTTTTTCGCTGAGTACAATTCCTATTCTTAGTTTTGCTACTCTTAAATCTTTGTGCTCTGTGGCTAAACTATCTACTGAGAATTCCCATTCTTTAGTAACAGTAGCCAGAAAATCGTCACCAAAGCGACTGTCTTCTTTTTTGAGCACTCCACCAGTGTCGTAGCCATAATACCCAATGGCAGAAGCGCTCACAAAGGCTTTAACCTGATGTGGATTCTCGTGTAAAGCTTTATTTAGTAATTGAGTAGAATGCGTTCTACTCTGCAGTATCACTTTTTTCCGCTCCTTTGTCCACTTTTCATCTGCAATACCAGCACCGGCCAGGTGCACGATAGTATCCACTCCTTCCAGCGCCTTCGGATCGATATACCCTGACTTTATATCCCACTTATAGGCTTCTATTTTATCAGTTTTCTTAGGGTTGCGTGACAGGTAACGCACGGAGTGACCATTGGCCAATAATAGTTCTGTAAGTCTTGTACCAACAAGTCCGGTACCACCTGTGATGAGTATACTTTGGGGCATTTCAGCAATGATTGTTAATTCTGAAAATTAACGAATGGTTGCTTATAAAGTTTATGTAATATGAGCAAAAGCAAAAGCCACCTCGATACGTTTATCAAAAGGTGGCCTTTATTAACCTAAACAAAACAAGTTATCTTACTCAGTAAATATTGATTTTGTACCTGTATTATTGCTTACAGTAAAGCGAAATACATCACCATTTAACTCACTGAGATCAAATGTTTTTCTAAACCCATAGAGGTTTTCTATTTTCTCTTCGTGTATTAGATTGTCTTTAGCATCGTAAAGTTTAATGTAGGTAGGCAAAGCACGCTTGTCTTTGTTAACAACAGCCAGTCTGAACTTCTTTCCGTCATTTACATTGAGCACATCTGCTGCAAAATTCAGTTTAGATTCTCTGGCCGGCTTCTCAAGCATTACTTTCTCTGCTATCTCGGTACCATCCGGACTGGTTACTTCAAACGTATACTCCCCGGCAGGCAATTCCTTAAGGTCGTATGGCTGAGCAAACCCTTCCTTATTTTTTACAGTGCTGTTGTGCACGGTTTGTCCGTACTCATTTTTGAGAGAGATTTTAACTACACCTTCCTCTTTTTGTAGATAAACAAGTTTGAATTTCTCAGGGCTGTTGTTGATCACAGCCACCGTCTTTTTGGTAGATTTGGAATTGGACTTATCCTTTTCTGTAGCGTATGCCGTGGCTACCACGAGCAGCAGCGCTACCGCTAATGTTGTTGTTTTCATGTTGTTTTATTTTGTTGTTTGACCTATAGCTTTAGACGCTTTTTATAGCTTTAGGTTAGGTTTTAGAGACAAATGGCAAATTTTTATGCTGAACGGGGAGAGGATAATTATGAATCCACCAAAATGGGGGATAACGTTTGAGGTCTCAGGCTGTTAGATTTATAAAACACCCAAAGTGTAGTATGAAAATTATTTTGAGCTGCCTGATATTCCTGACTATGATTACTAACCCAATTGATAAATACAAGTGGAAAAATAGATTGATTCTGATTTTCGCAGAAAGCGAAACTGAAATGACCGATCAGGTCAACATTCTGAATAAAGAGAAAAAAGGGCTGAAAGACAGAGACCTCCTCATTTTCACGATAGGAAAAGAAAAAGCCACAGACCCACAGGGCAACAGTCTATCTCCACAGCAGCAAGAGTGGCTATCTAAAGAATTTAACCCTGGGAGGAAACCATTTGCAGTAGTTCTTATTGGGAAAGACGGTACAGAAAAGCTGACTGAATACGCTCTTTTATCTACAGATAAATTATTTTCGACAATAGATGTAATGCCGATGCGTCAACAAGAGATGAAAGATGACTATAGGAAATAAGATTATTGAATTTTATAATCAATTGGAGTCTCCGACCAATATACCACAGGAGGTTGAGGTGCTACACCCTTTTAAGGAGCCTGAGGTGCAGCAGATTGTAAACAAGTTTTATACAACGTTCTATAATGATAATAACCCCCGCACCTTTTTACTTGGCATAAATCCCGGGCGATTTGGCAGTGGTGCCACGGGCATTCCTTTTACCGATCCTATTCGGCTTCAGGAAGTGATTGGAATAGAAAACAGCTTCGACCGTAAACAAGAATTGTCTTCTAAGTTTATCTACAGCATGATTGATGAGCTGGGAGGTCCGGAGCCCTTTTATGGCAACTTTTACTTCTCCTCTGTATCTCCTTTGGGTTTTGTAAAAGATGGCAAAAACCTCAACTATTACGATATAAAAGAGCTACAAGACAATCTTGAGCCCTATATCATAGAAAACCTCAAAAAGCAAATTGCATTTGGAGCCAACCCGGTGGCCTACAGCCTGGGCAAGGGTAAAAACATCAAATATTTACAGTGGCTAAACAAAAAATATCAATTGTTTGAAGCTATAAAACCGCTGCCTCACCCGCGTTGGGTTATGCAATACCGCCTCAAAAGACTTGATGAATTTTTACTTGAGTATAAAACCACGCTGGAAAGACACCTCACTCATTAAGTTATAAGATGAACCTGTAGGTATACTTAATCAGGAAAATATTATGTGGTTTTTTACTGAAGAGGCCATCATACAAATGATTAAATGAGCTATCTCCGGTTGTGGGGAAATCAGTACGACTTTGGGTCCACACCAAAAACAGGGTAGAGCCCGGGATATACTCCCACCGCATAACCATATTAGACCTGAGCTGTACAAAATTAAAGTCTGGATTGCTGATACTGTAGTCAATAGTGCCATCATTATTCTCATCTACGTTAAATACATCGTCTTCAGAGTGAAAAGTGGCAGATAAAGACTCAAATCTACTATTGAAATTTTCTGCATTTGGATTAGTTACTTTTTTAAAATCCGAGTAGCTACCGGCAGCCGCAAATGGTTGCCCCCAATACTGTATTGATAAGTTAGGGGTAATCATATAAGTAAGCCTCACCGACAAATTGTATGTCTTTTGGTTAATTGTAGCAATTATGTAACGGTCCTGGTTATCAAAACTTTGGGTTGTGACATACTGCATAGTGTTTTTGTTTTTTCTTACACTAGGTGATACAGAGATGTTTAAGCTATTGGTAGGTCGATACCTCAGCTCTGTCCACAGCCCCACATTTTGCTGGTAGCCATCAAAACCTCTTCCCCACCATGGGTTGACCGCAAAGCGTAGTTTTTTGCGATTATCTGTTGCCATAAATATCCATTGGCTGTAGCGCCCGGGGTAGGTAATGGCCGGGCCACCACGTAAGTCAGCATTTGATATACTATTGCTATTTACACTCACACCAGAATTAAATCTCCAGAAGTTTTTAAACTCCAGCCTTACATTCGTATCAACTCCTTTTTCGAGGCTTACACCACCAAAATCCATGTCATACCATTGTGTCATATTCACCCTCATCGATCTAAAAGGACCAAAAGGATTTAGCTTTCTATATTGAACCCAAAGCCATTGAGTCATAAAATCAGTTTGTGATAAAAAGCCAATATCATTTAAGGCAAGTTGTGGCGATCGCCAGGTATAGCCCAGGTCATAGATAATTTTTCCGCTTCTTTTACCCACCATCACTGTGCCCCCGGTACCGCTTAGTGTGGTGCGTGTAGTATCTAGCCGGGTATGCCTGTTGTCAGGGCGTTGAAAAAATCGCTCCGAAGCTCGTTGAGTATTCTCAATCGACTCTTCAGAACCTCTCACTTTACTAGCTGCAAACTTGGCACTCACAAAGTAATCTCGATCCTTCCAAAAATGTGTGAAATCAACTCCTGCAGAATAAGCATCGTCATGCAAAAAATTAAGCCTATCGTCTTCTATTTGTCGGTTTGTAGCTGTAAACATTCCCCCCACAATGGTTTTACCCTGGTTAATATCCTGCTGCACTCGGCCCACGAGATAGTTGGTAAGCGGCTCGACTGTTTCATCTCTGCGAAAGCCAAGACTATCTACTTCAACGCTTTCTTTTGCAGTAACTGACTCTAATATGCCCCATGAAAAACCTTTTTTATTTTTGCCTGTGATTTTAGCAGCACCTAATATTCTGGTGTTGTCTTTATTTTCTACATACTCTGTTACATTATCTTCACCACTCTCATCGGTATCTACATAACCTTGTGGCCTGCGACCTATTCTGCGGGAATAGAAAAGGTTGTTTGACCTGAAATCGACTATTCTAAAGTCGAGAATGTTATTGCCTTCTATAAAAAATGGGCGTTGCTCTCTAAAAAATAATTGAAAGGCCGATAAATTTACCTGAGAGGGGTCAGCTTCGACCTGTCCAAAATCCGGGTTCACGGTGAGGTCCAGCGTTATGTCGCTGGTAATTCCAATTTTTGCATCGAGCCCTACGTCTAACCCTGCATCACTTCCATCTCTAAAAGGATTTCCTTCTTCCTTTTCAAATCGCTCTACCCTACCCGTGATATAAGGCTGTATTTCTAACTGCTTTTGGGGTTTTACACCTTTTATACCTCTTAGCTCACCAAACAGATGTACCCAACCAGAGGCGTCCTGAGGGACATACTGCCAATTGGAGCGCTCTTCATTTCTAAAAAATCTTCGGGTAAATTGTATACCCCAAACATGTTCTTCCTTATTGGCAAAACGAAGCTGACTTAATGGGATTCTAAACTCAGCAATCCACCCTTCATCATTTATACTCGTGCGTAAGTACCAGATAGGGTCCCAGTTGGCGTCCCAGTTATTACCATTGTTAGAAACATACTCATCGCCTTTTACTCCCGAGACTGATGATGTGAAAGAAAATGCTGTGCGCTTGTCATAATAGCTGTCAATATTTACCTCAACCCAGTCTCCATCAAATCCATCTCTACGCGACATTCTACTCACAATTTTTTCCGGGTCCGGGTCAAGGTTTTTTGTTAGTATGTAAAGGTTTTTTTCATCGTACAAGATTTTAAAGTGCGTCTGCACCGAGGGAGCTGCCCCATCATCCGGAGAGCGCTGGGTAAAATCACCTCCACCCCAGGGCACCTGATCCCAGGCAGGATCATTGGCCAGTCCGTCTATTTTTGGCGGAGCTCCTGATATGCGTTGGGTAGTATATGATTTGAGTGAGTCTTGGGTATAGCCAATGGCAGCATAGCACAGCAAAAGTGCGATTAGTAGTGTTGACCTCATCTTGTTGTAAATTTTTGACCTACTAAGGTTTACTCCACTTTTTGGCGATGGTTACAGGATTTACTTAATTGGCGACAGATAACCTGTTTTCTATTATACACGTAGATTTGATGTATATGAAAGGTAAAGTAAATATCAACGAGAAACTGGGCAAATTCACAGCCCACTGGACTCCCAAGATTATTGGTGAGCTAAATGGCCAATACGTAAAACTGGCCAAAGTAAAAGGTGAAATGGTATGGCACAGTCATGCAGACGAAGATGAAATGTTTTACATCTTAAAAGGCAGCCTAACGCTTAAGTTTAGAGATGGTGAGGTAACCTTAAATGAAGGTGACATGTACATCATACCCAAAAAAGTTGAGCACCAACCTATTGCTGAAGAGGAATGCCACCTGATGCTTTTCGAGCCAATATCTACTGCACATACCGGTGATGTTGAGTCTGAACTGACGGTGAAAGAGCTGGAGTGGATTTAATTTTTCGCCTGACTTCTGTATAAACAGCCTGCATTTTATAACTTTATTCAATGAATTTTCATACTAGAAAGTGGGTGAAACCAGAAGACCTCAACCCAAACGGAACGCTATTTGGCGGCAGCCTTCTCAAGTGGATAGATGAAGAAGCTGCCATTTATGCCATCATTCAGTTAGATACACCAAGGTGTGTGACTAAATACATGTCCGAAATTAATTTTGTGAGCTCTGCCAGACAAGGCGACATAATTGAGTTGGGTATGGTAGCTACAAATTTTGGGAGAACATCACTTACCTTACGCTGTGAGGTGAGAAACAAACTCACCCGAAAAACCATTTTAGCGGTTGATAAAATAGTCTTTGTTAGTCTCGATGAGGATGGGCAGCCGATGGCTCATGGCAAAAAAGAAATATCGTACGTAAAAGACCGCTTCGACTCATGAAACCAGAATACCTCAGTTTGATTTCTTCATTAATTGGCGTGCTCATTGGAGGGGGGATCTCATTTTTCCTGCAGCGCAATCAACTAAAGCATGCTTACAAACTCAAAATAGAAGAGCTAAAAACTGAGTATATGGCAGAGCAAACGGCCAGGTATTACCTTTCTCATAAAGGATACACCGACAGGAAATTTGAAACTATAAAAAAAGGACTAGGCGGCTTTGATAATAACGAAGATGAGCTCCGTAAAATACTAGTAAGAGCCGGAGCCATCAGGAGTTATCGCGACAATGAAGAGTGGTGGACGCTCCTTGAGCGCATGCCCGAAAAAATTGAAAAGAAAAAAACCAGCTAGTTTTTTACTTTATTTCTTCACATCCGTCAATTTCAAAAATCAGATCTTTGCCATAAGCTGAAGAAGGCGTCTGATAGCCTTTTTTAAAGTCTCCATTGAGTATTTTTTGTGCAATGAGCACTGCAGATCTTGCTGTAAGCGTGTAGCCATTTGGTGTTTTTATTCTCTTCTCATGACTATCATTAAGACCAGATATTTTACCCCATAAATACATGTTGGCTTTGGTCCTTTTCTCTTCTGACGGACCAGCAGGTTTCTTATCAATTTTTTTGAGAAAGATATTTTTTACCCAACGCCAGCTTAGTACAGATTTCAAATAATTAGCCCATTTCATTTGACTGATTTGTTTTTCCGTACTACCCGTGAAAACCTCGATATTAGGAATGCCTGTGCTGTAATGTGCCGTACAGATGTCTCCCCACGAGATACCTACCGAAATTTGATTAAAAGCACCATAGTCTATGTTTCTGGTACTTTTTCCCAGCTTTCTGGATTTTAAAACACCCTCCTCACGATAGAGCTGTCCTTTATGAATATTTTCTACCATAGTTTTGGCTGTTCCCCGTGATAAACTTGCCCCGGTGCTGGTAAAGGCGAGCTCCAGCTTATCTCCCATTAAATACTCATGTTGCAACTGAGCTGCCAGGCAATCAGATGGAACAACATCAAACCCTGCGCCTGGTAAAAGCATAATACCAGCTTCTGCGGCCTGCTCATGCATTAAGTGCAAGTTTTCAAAAACCTGATATTCCCCGGTAATATCTATATAGTGAGTTTTGGACTGTATACACGCTTCTGCCATAATACTGGCTGTGTACTCAAAAGGGCCTGCACAATGTATAACCAGGTCAAACTCTTGCAGCGTGTTGATGATTAACTGCACATCTTCTAAATCAAAAGAGATAAATGGTACTTGTGCTTCTTTAGCCAAAGTCTCAGTTTTCTTTTTGTCTCTCCCGGCAATGGTTATGGATAAGTTTTTTTGCAAAGCTTCATCAACAATAAGCTTGCCTGTATATCCGTAGGCTCCGTAAACTAAAATCATTGAGTTAAGTTAATTAAACTTCTAGCTAAAATTTTAAATTGTAAGGAAGATTCAAAAATATGGCTGAAAAGAATGTATTAGTACTCACAGGGGGTGGTGATTGCCCTGGTCTCAATGCCGTGATCAGAGGTATTGTAAAAAGCGCACGTAAGAAAACAGGTTGGAAAGTATTAGGAAGCATCGAAGCTTTCAATGGGATACTCAAAGACCCTATGGAGGTAGTAAAGCTGAACAAGAAAAAAGCTGCCGGCATACACGTAAAAGGCGGAACCATCTTGAAAACCACAAACAAAGGTAATCCCTTTGATTACCCTGTAGAAAACAGCGATGGCACCTGGAGTACCGCTGATCTTTCTGACGAACTTTTGCGCAGAATTAAAGAGCTAAATGTAGAAGCTGTTATAAATATTGGTGGAGATGGATCGCAAAGAATTTCGCAAAAGCTTCATGAAAAAGGCCTTAATATAATAGGTGTACCAAAAACCATTGACAATGACCTTTCCGGTACCGATATTACTTTTGGTTTCAGAACGGCCGTGCAAATAGCTACTGACAGTTTCGACAAGTTGGTGACTACTGCTGAGAGCCACCATCGGGTTATGATTATGGAGGTAATGGGTCGGGATGCCGGCTGGATTGCGCTACACACGGCCATTGCCGGTGGTGCGGAAGTATGCCTGATACCGGAGATTCCCTATGATGTAAATAAAGTAGTAAACCACATCAATAAACGGTATGAGAAAGGCAAAGGCTTCGTAAATATAGTGGTAGCGGAGGGTGCAAAACCAATTGACGGAAACACTTTTGCCAAGGCCAGTACAGAAGCAGGCTACGAACACAAAAGGTTAGGAGGGGTGGCTTACAGACTCTCAGAAGAATTGAAAGAAGCCGGGTGCAAGGCTGATATACGAGAAACGGTATTGGGTCATACACAAAGAGGTGGCACTCCGATAGCCTTTGACAGGATCCTGGCTACCCTTTTTGGTATAAAAGCTTTTGAGCTGGTTGCCGATGGTGATTTTGGCAAAATGGTAGCATTTAAAAACAATGAAATTACAGCGATACCTTTAAAAGAGGCAATTAGTGAGTACAATTATATCAAGACCGATGCTTACGAAATAAAAGCTGCCAAAAGCATTGGTATCTCCTTCGGAGATTAAATTGTCATATTGAGGACAAGGCAGTGGGATTACTTAAAACTTAGAACTTAAAATAGAGCAGAAGACTTATAAAGTCAGATAAAATACACAGCTATGAGTATGATTAAAAAAGCAACTTTTGGAGCCGGATGTTTTTGGTGTATAGAAGCAGTTTTTCAACAATTAGAAGGCGTTAAATCAGTGGTCTCGGGCTATACCGGAGGTAAGGTTAAGGACCCCACTTACCGAGAAGTTTGTGGCGGTCGCACAGGCCATGCTGAGGTGGCTCAAATAACTTACGATGAGAGCATCATTTCATTTGATGAATTATTGGAGGTTTTCTGGAAAACACATGATCCTACCACGCTCAACAGACAAGGTGCAGATGTAGGCACACAGTATAGATCGGCCGTTTTCTATCATGATCAGGAGCAAAAAGAAAAAGCTGAATCATATAAGAAGAAACTAAATGAAGCTAAGGCTTTTGATGACCCTATTGTGACGGAAATAGCGCCTCTTACAGTTTTCTATGAAGCCGAAACACAGCATCAGGATTATTATAAGAACAACCCTGACCAGCCCTATTGTGCTATAGTTATTAGACCAAAGGTTGAGAAAGTAAAAAGGGTTTTTGCCGATAAACTTGTTAAGTAAACAGAAAGGGCGCCCTAAAAATAAAGAGGCGCCCTTTTTCTATAAATAATTCTATTTGCTGCTAATCGACTACTCTAGCTGCTCCTCAATTTTATCCATTTTGGCCTCGGTATAAGCACCAGAAGTAGCATAAACTATCTCACCTTCGGTGTTTACAATAAATATGTAAGGCACTTTTTTGTCATCGAGGTTTAGTGCGTCTTTATAGTCTTTGAGCTTCCCTTTATAGAAAAGAATATTACCAACCAGCTTAGGGTCAAGCTCCTCTGCTGTTTTCTTTTTGGCTTTACCAGTAGCCACAGCATTTACCCCAGTAAACATCGGTACAAAGTACACATTTATATCATGAGCAAATGAGGCAAATACACCTTTAGCTTCTTTTATAAACTTATGATAAATAGGTGAAAACCAGGTGTTGAGGTCTTTTTCAGCTTTCTTGCTGTAGGCCAGGCCTAGCAGTGTGTATTTATCACCTACGTCTTTTGGCAATACGATTACTTCATCTTCTACAGTTTCTGTTTCCATTTCTGGAAATTGCAAGCCCTCAACATTTTGTGCGTATAAGTTAGTGGAGCCAATCAATAAGGCAACAAAAAGAAGTTTTTGATACAGTTTCATTTGTGTGGTTTTTGAATTTCTTTAACATCAGCCGGTGCTCACCAGCCATTAATACTTAAAGCCAACATAGGAGAGATGTTATCTAATATACGAAAAACTCAATCCATCATTGTGCCAAACTTATTATGAATTCGTAAAGCATTGTCTAATCCACGACACTTCTTCTGCAACCCTGCCTTCTAGCCAGCGTTAATCTTGGTATTGATTTATTAAAACACGATTTGTAATGAAAAACAAAAAGGTTGCACAACTCAATCGTCTCTAAAATTCCGATCGACAATCGGAATTTTTTGTTTTTAAAAGTTAATTTTAAAAGTATGACCACCGACCTACTACCACAGTTAAAATCCATCCCAGAGTTAAAAGAAGTGCCTGATGATCAGCTACAATGGTTGATAGAAAATAGCTCATGCAATACTTATCAGGAAGGTGAATTCCTCTTTAAGAAAGGAGATAGTATGGACAATATGCATATTATACTTTCAGGAGGTTTTGTAATCAAGCTTGAGCAGAACAATCAATTTCGCACAATGGGTAGCTTTGAGCCAAAAACCATCACGGGCACACTACCCTACTCCAGAGCCTCCACTGCGGGTGGCTATGCCGAAGCCAAAGGCGCAAGTCAGGTGGTTAGTCTCAGTAAATCTTATTTCAAAACGATGATTCACGAGCACGAGGAGTTAACCACAGCGCTCGTCCACATCATGAGCTCAAGAATAAGGCAGTTTACCAAACTGCAACAGCAAAATGATAAAATGATGGCACTGGGAAAACTATCGGCCGGTCTTGCTCACGAGCTCAATAATCCTTCGGCTGCAGTGGTAAGAAGCGCACGCACTTTGCAAAAACACCTCTCATTTTTACCTGAAAACTTTAAAGACGTAATAAAAATCAAAGCTTCTGATGAAGAGGTAGATTGTGTTAATAACATTTTGTTTAGCCGGGTAAAAGAAGGCATAAAAGACATTTCACTTATAGAAAAAACAGAATGTGAGGATGCCATAGCAGAATGGTTGGAAGAAAAAGGTGTAGAGGATGGTTATGAAATTGCAGAAAATTTTGTCGACTTCGGTTTCACAGAAGACGATTTCAAAACCATCGAAGGCTGCCTAAGACCCGTTGATCTGTTACCGGTAATCGGCTGGCTCAATCAGGTGCTGACCACTGAGAAATTAGTAAATGAAATACAGGATGCCTCACAGCGCATAAACGATTTGGTGATGTCTGTAAAAGGCTACACACATATGGATCAGGCTCCTGAAAAGAAACCTGCCAATATTCATATTGGTATCAACAATACGCTAACGATGCTTAATCATAAGCTCAAGAAAAATAACATAGCAATCGAGAAAAACTTTGACCCCAACCTTCCTGAGCCTGCGCTATTTATAAGTGAGATGAACCAGGTTTGGACTAACCTTATCGACAATGCGATTGATGCCATGAAAGACAGTGAATCGAGAACACTCACAATTGCCACACGCAAAGACGGTAGTTTTGTAAATATTGATATTAAAGATACTGGCAAAGGCATCCCAGATGATATCATGGGGCAAATCTTCGATCCTTTCTTTACAACCAAACCGGTAGGAGAAGGCACTGGCCTTGGGCTGGATGTAGTACAACAAATCATAAACCAACACAATGGATCTATAAAAGTAGACTCAAAGCCGGGTGAAACTATTTTTAAGGTCTGTTTACCCATAAATTGAGTTAGATGAAAAAACCTATAATATTTGCTCTCGATGATGACTCCGCAGTACTGCGCGCCATTGTAAGAGATTTGCGAGATGCTTATAAAAAAGAATACAGAATATTGGCTACGGAGTCTGCCAAGGAGGCACTTGACTCCTTAAAAGAACTCAAAAATAAAGGTGAAGTAGTTGCCCTATTTCTATCTGACCAGCGCATGCCAGAAATGCTCGGAGTAGAGTTTCTTGAGAAAGCCAAACAATACTACCCTGAAGCTAAGCGTATATTGCTTACTGCTTACTCAGATACAGAGGCAGCTATAAGAGCCATCAACGAGGTGCAACTAGACTATTATCTCATGAAACCGTGGGACCCACCTGAAGAAAAACTTTACCCGATCATCAATGATCACCTCGAGGAGTGGCAAAGCACTTTCAAGCCCGAGTTTCATGGTATAAAAATCGTTGGCTACCAATGGTCTCCCAAATCACACATGATCAAAGACTTTTTATCCGGCAATTTGATTCCCTACCAATGGCTCGATGTTGAGTCGAGTAACAAAGGTCAGCAGATCATGGATATCAATAAGATTGATAAGAAAGACCTACCAGCTGTGTTTTTTGAAGATGGGAGCTTTTTAGTCTCACCCTCATTGCCAGAAGTGGGTGAAAAGATGGGCATGAGCGGTCTTGCCCAACAGCGCATGTACGATGTAGCCATTATCGGGGCCGGTCCGGCCGGATTAGCCGCAGGTGTTTATGGTGGCTCTGAAGGTTTAAATACTTTATTGGTAGAAAAGAGAGCTCCCGGTGGGCAGGCAGGCACCAGTTCGCGTATTGAAAACTACCTTGGCTTTCCTAAAGGACTTAGCGGAGCTGATCTATCCCGCAGGGCAATTACCCAGGCAACCCGCTTTGGCATCGAATTTCTCTCTCCTCAGGAGGTCGTAAACATCAAGCTCAAAGACAATTACAAAATTATAGAGCTCTCAAATGGAAATGAGATAAACACTAAGGCTGTAGTAATCACTACCGGAGTAAATTATCGTAAGCTGGAAGCCAAAGGGGTCGATAATTTTACTGGTGCGGGAGTATATTATGGTGCAGCTACAACTGAGGCTAATGCCTGCAAAGGAAAAGACGTCTATATTGTTGGTGGTGGTAACTCTGCCGGGCAGGCGGCCATGTATCTGGCCAACTTTGCCGATAACGTATTCATTATGGTTCGTAAGCCAGACTTAAAATCGAGTATGTCTCAATACCTGATTGACCAGATAAAGGGCACGGAAAATATTAGCATTTTAGGCAACACTGAAGTAAAAGAGGCTATTGGAGACACTAAATTGGAGGAGCTGGTTTTATTAGACAATGAAAAAAAGGAAGAAAGAAAAGTACCTGCCGGAGCCTTGCTCATATTTATCGGAGCAAAACCATATACCGATTGGTTAGGGCTCAACATTATTAAAGATGATAAGGGTTTTATAGAAACCGGAGGTAATGCTTTGGTTAAATACAGTGATTTTAAGAAAGTGTGGAAATTAGACAGAGAGCCTTTCTTATTAGAAACCTGTCAGCCCGGTATTTTTGCCGCTGGAGATGTGAGGGCCGGTGCTATGAATAGAGTTGCCAGTGCTGTAGGAGAGGGTGCCATGGCTATAAAATTCGTACACGAGTACCTTGCAGAAAATTAACCCTAATATGCTCAAACAAAAGAATTGTCAACACCTGGAAAACCTTGAAGTTAATTTTCAAAAAGGCACTCAATGCGATGAATGTGTAAAAACCGGAGATCGTTGGGTGCATTTAAGGACTTGCCAGACCTGTGGCACTACCTTATGTTGCGATTCATCCATCAATAAACATGCTTCTAAGCACGCCAGAAGTCACAAACATCCTGTAGTGATTTCGGCTGAGGCCGGAGAGAAATGGGCTTATTGCTATATAGACGAACAAATAAAAATGAATGCCCTATGATTGTATATGAGTCTAACAAAAATTGGTTTAGAGATATCTGGCACCTTACAACCAGCTGGACGATAAGAAAGATCATATATGGCGTGTTAATCATTGGAGGGTATACCCTGGCCGTTTGCCTTACTCTTGACTACACCACTTATGAACCAAGACTCCACAGTAGCGTATTTTCATTGCTGGGTATTGTGCTAAGTATTTTGCTGGTTTTTAGAACCAATACAGCTTACGATCGCTGGTGGGAAGGAAGAAAGCAGTGGGGAGCTCTTGTAAACAACTGTAGAAACCTTTCGGTGATGCTTCATGCCACATTGCCAAAAGAGGATGATGAATCAAGGTCATTTTATGCCAAACACATCGCAAATTTCTGTATTGCCTTAAAAGACCATTTACGCGCAGGTGCTACCACAGACAACCTCGTATTGCTTTCGGATGAAGAAAAAGCTGAGCTGAACAAGAAAAAGCATAAGCCTAATCATATCTCATTTTGGATTTATAATCGAATGCAGCAAACATACCAAACAGGTACTTTTGATGAAGCTGATTTCATTAACCTGAAACCGCAGCATCAGGCACTTCTTGATATATTGGGCGCTTGTGAGCGAATTCTAAAAACACCTATCCCTTATTCATATGCCGTATACATCAAAATTTATATCACCATTTACGGTTTGATGCTTCCTTTTGGCTTATACAACGACTTTGGGCTCTATACTATACCGATTGTTATGTTTATCTTCTTTGCCATGATCGGCATTGAGCTTATGGCTCAGGAAATTGAAGAGCCGTTTGGCCTCGATTGCAATGATTTATCCACAGCTGATATGGCCCATAACATTAAGAATAATGTATTTGAGATATTTGAAGTTTCTCACGCGAGAACAGAGTCAAAAGAAAAAGAGCTATACACCAAGGTGCATTAAAAGTAGAGGTGGAATTAATCCAACTTCAACCTAACACCGTCTGCGTCTACTCTAATCTGCTTTTGATCTATTATACCCGGCTCGCCTTTTAAATTGACATATTTCCAGGTGGCTAATGCTTCACCCTCCATTAGAGTAAGTTGTAAGAAGCCATGGTCACGTAGGTTAGCATATTTAAGGTGTGGGTTCAACGGACTGTTCATAATTTTCTTTTCATGAACGATTACTGAATCTGTCGCAAATCGCTCATTGCTATTGCCTGAGTTAATAGATGTCGTACCAAACTCAACCGCAAATGGTTTATAATCAGGGTTAAGCTCATCAGTTACTTCAAAAGCCCATGACGAGTGTGTATCTCCAGTAACGAATATCACATTCTTCAAGTCATTTTCTATAATATTTGATTTTATAGCCGCCCTTTCAGTCGGGTAGCCATCCCAGCTATCGAGGTTAATGCTAAAAGTTGGCCGACCCCAGTTGAGGTATGAGAAAATAACCTGATTACCTATGACTTTCCATCGGGCATCAGAATTTTTCAATTCACTATTAAACCAGTTTAGTTGGGCGTCACCCAACATTTTACCTTCTAAAATATTGGGGTCATCTACATTCTCAGGGGGTGCGGTACGACCTGCCAATCGCTCATCAAGCATGATTAGGTCGGCCAGGTCGCCATATGCAAATGAACGATAAAGCTTGTCCGACTCTCTTACCGGCATCCACTCATAGTATGCTTTCCTGGCTGCAGCTTTTCTTTTTGCATAATCACCTTCATCATCCTGATGATTTTGAGCACCATCTACATATGAGTTGTTTGCAATTTCATGATCATCCCAAATCACAATGAAAGGATGGTTTTGATGTGCAGCTGCCAAATCAGCATCTAGCCTATACTGTGAATAGCGCAGACGATAATCTTCTAAAGTGATAATCTCTTTAGCCGGGTAATGAAACCTGCCTGTAGTCGAGTCACCATAACTTCCCGGTCCATATTCGTAGATATAATCCCCAAGGTGCAATACTGCATTTAAATCAGCTTCATCAGCTATCGCTCTATAAGCATTAAATTTTCCAAACTCATAATTCGCACAGCTTGCTACAGCAAAGTTTAGCTCAGAAACGTTGCCAGTCGGTGTTGTACGGGTTTTACCTATAGGAGAAACTTTGTCTAAGGCATTAAATCTATAAAAGTACTTTGTCCCTGATTGTAGGCCTTTGACATCGACCTTTACTGTATAATCTTCTCCAGAGCTAGTTGTAATGTCACCCTCTTTTGTATCGGAAGCAAATGCACTGTCTGTAGAAATTTGCCACTTTACCGTCACCTCATCCAATGAATCTTTTGGTGTCACACGTGTCCAGATGATTACTGCATCGCTGAGAGGATCACCGGAAGCTACTCCATGATAAAAAGGCCACTTTGCACTGTCATAATAGTTGGCTATGCCACCTGTGGGCAATTGTGCAGTGATTTCTTTTTCTTGCTGCTTACAGGCAAAAAGTGAGATTATAAATACGAGAGGTAGAAGTCGATACATAATATTCCTTTTTTAAGAA
>NZ_SMMD01000753.1 GCF_009711475.1 Fulvivirga aurantia | reverse complement strand
CTATTTTTTAGTATCAACACAGCGCACGCACAACAAGATGCTCAGTTCTCGTACTATATGAAGAACCAGCTATACTACAATCCTGCATTTTCAGGTGTTGAAGGTATAACTCAAATTTCATTATTGCACAGATCTCAGTGGTTAGGTTACCCTGGTGGTGACGCACCAAATACTCAGGTATTTAGTATGACCACACCGATTTATAAGTTCAATAGTGGTTTTGGGGCAATAGTTGTAAACGACAACCTGGGCCCCCAGAATAACTTAATGATTCAAGCATCTTATGCCTATCATTTAGGTATAAAAAAATCAAAGCTTAGTTTCGGATTTCGAGCAGGTGTTTTTTCTCAGTCAATTGATTTTGATCGTTATGATCCGGCAGAACCAGATCCTGAATTGCGAGATAAGCAAGGACTGGAATCTCAGGTGAGACCAGATATGGCTTTAGGAATTTATTTTAGATCGGAAAAATATTATGCGGGTGTGAGTTTTAATCATATCTTGGAGGCTGAGTTTGATTTCGGATCAAATGAATTGCGAAATCCACTTGAGCAACATGCTTATTTAACTTTAGGTTATATTCATGAAGTGAACTTTGACTTAAAGTTAGAGCCGTCTTTATTGCTCCAAACAGATTTTAACTCCTATAACGTTATGTTAGGCGCTATGGGTTATTACAAAGATCAGATATGGGCGGGCTTGTCTTTTAGACAGTCTGAAGATGTAAATGCTTTGTTGGGATACAATTTTTTGAAAGATAAGTCGTTGAGCTTTGGCTACGCCTTCGGGTATGTAGTTAAAGATCAGGACGCTAAAAAGCCTACCTCACATGAAATTTTGGTGAGCTATCAATTGCCTGTTAATCCGGGCAGTGGAAAGAAGGTGGTACGCACACCGAGGTTTAGGCATTAAGAGCGAGAATTATTTTGCATTTAGTAAGAAATTATACAATTTGTAAAATATATGATCGAGAAAAAGTGGTCAAAAAACAGAAGTTGACGATTTTAAATTAATTTTTTTATATATATTTCCACCTCAAAAACTTAGTTGGCTTTAACTTAGAGAATTAAGTTAAAGAGTTTAAAGAAAAGTGTTATGTATAAAGTTACTAGAAGATTCTTCTACTCATTGTTGTTGTTGGCATCAACAATATTAGGAGGTTGTGGACTCTTAGGCCTCGGAGGCGCTGGAGGAGGCGATCAGGGCGAGCTCGTAGGTGTTCCCGGCCGAGAAGGATGGGTTATGACCCTTCCATATGGTATGGTGCCAATTCCCGCAGGTACATTCCACATGGGTCAGGCAGATGAAGACCCAGCTTCTACTCAAATCAATTTTAACAAGCAAGTTACAATTGGATCATTCTATATGGATGATACCGAAATTACAAATAACGAATATCGTCAATTCATAAATCACCTTTTAGAAGACTCAGTGAGTGTTCTTGGAGAAGAGAAGATTATGAGTGACTACTATCCTGACACCACTGTTTGGGTGAAGGATTTTGCTCATCATATGGGTGATCCTGTAATGGATTATTACTACTGGCACCCAGGTTATGACGACTATCCTGTTGTGGGCGTAAACTGGGATGCAGCAGTCTACTTCTCAGAGTGGAGAACTGCATACTGGAACGATTACAGAAGAAGTGTTGGCGAAGTACCAATGCCTTCATTTAGATTGCCAAACGAAGCTGAATGGGAATATGCAGCCAGAGGTGGAAGAGATATGGCTAAATATCCTTGGGGTAACCCTTACATTCGTAACTCTAAAGGGTGTATGTTAGCTAACTTTAAGCCTGGTAGAGGAAACTTTTATGACGATGGTTACGCTTACACTGCCAGAGTAGCTTCTTATTTTGCTAACGACTATGGACTATACGATATGGCCGGTAACGTATCTGAGTGGTGTCTGGATGATTTCAGTGCTATTTCAGTGCCAACCGTGTGGGATTTGAACCCTCAGTATATTGACCCTAGAACAAACCCTTCAGATAAAAAATATGATGCAGACATCATCCCTAAGAAAGTCATAAGAGGAGGATCGTGGAAAGATGTTGCATACTATCTAGAGACTGGTACAAGAACTTTCGAGTTCAAGGATTCTACCAGAGCTTACATTGGTTTCCGTAACGCAATGACCCATTTGGGTAGATCTTCGGGAGCTGAATTTTAATTTGACTATAACTAAAAGAACCATTAAATTAATCATCATTTAACTAAAACCTTAAGACAATGAGTAGAAAAAAAGGCGGATTTGCAGAACTGATGTTTAAAACCATAATGCCTAAGATTTATGGTATCGGTGCTGCAGTGGTAATTATAGGTGCTATGTTTAAGATCTTGCATTTAGAAGGAGCTAACGCAATGCTTATGATAGGTCTGACTGTTGAGGCCGTTATTTTCTTCCTTAGTGCATTTGAACCACCACACTCTGAACCAGACTGGTCTAAAGTTTATCCTGAATTAGCTGAAGACTATGATGGAGCAAGCGCTGCACCTAGAATTTCAAACAAATCTGGATCTGGTGCATCACCTAGTCAGGAATTAGACAAAATGATGGATAAGGCTAAAATAGGTCCTGAACTAATTGAGAGTTTAGGTAAAGGCATGAGAAACATGGCTGATTCAGCCTCTAAAATGTCTAATCTTGCTGATGCAGCAGTAGCTACAAATGATTACGCCAACAATGTGAAGACCGCCTCTAAATCATTGTCTGAAATGAATAAATCTTACGCCACCACAGCACAAGCTATGACTCAAATGGCTGATGCTACTAAAGATTCTAAAGAGTATCACGCGCAAATTCAAAGCGTGACTAAGAATCTAAGTGCTCTTAATGCTGTATACGAAATGGAATTGAAAGATGCTGATAGTCATGTAAAAGCAATGAACAAATTCTATACTAACATGGCTGGAGCATTAGATGGAATGGCGAAGGCTGGTGAGAAAACTAAGACATTTGCAAATGAATTAGATAAGCTTACCGGCAACTTAACTTCTCTTAACAATGTATACGGAAGTATGCTTACTGCTATGAGAGGTGGTGGAGGAAACCCTAACCAGAAAGGTTAAGGTCGACTCGTAAGAAAGAGATATTTATGATTTATTCATTTATAAAATTATTCTAATATGGCTGGTGGAAAAGAAACCCCAAGACAGAAGATGATCGGTATGATGTACCTCGTTCTGACTGCACTGCTAGCATTGCAGGTAAGTAACGCGGTACTCGAGAAGTTCGTCTTTATCGATGAGGCCTTAAGAAGATCGGGTGAGGAAGCACGTGAAAGAAACGTGAAAACTCTAAGTGCTATTTCTGCTGAAGTAGAAAAGAAGGGAAACAGACCTGATGATAAAAAGGCGCTTCAAAAAGCTACTCAAGTAAGAGAGATTACAAGCGATTTGCTTGAGTACATGGATGAAACAAGAAAAACCATGGCAAAAATAACTGGAGGAGGAGACGATGACGGTTATGATGAAAATGGTCAACTGATAGGAGCCAAAGATTATGATATCGTTGGTAACTATATGATACAAAAGAATAACGGTGCTGAACTAAAGAAAAAGCTTAATAATTATGCTAATACTCTTCAGCAGCTGACTGGAAACAATGACTTTAAGCCTCTGGCAAAGGATGCAAAGGATATTCCTATTGCAGCTGCGGATCCAAATCAAAATATGAAGACATTCTCTGAGTATTACTTTGGAAATACACCTACTGCTGCTGGTATGGCTACAATAAGTCACTTAGAAGCTGAAGTGTTGGCGTATGAGCAAAAAGCACTCGAGGATTTAGCAGAGCAAGTGGGAGCTAAAGATGTGGAATTTGATATTCTTGTTCCTTTGGTAAGACCTGCGTCTAATACTGTAGCTGCTGGAGCAGATTTTGAGGCAGACTTATTTATCACAGCTGCTTCTTCAGGTACTAACCCAACTTTTATGTATAACAGCAAAGAGATTGAGGCTAGTGTAACAGAGGCTGGTGTTAAGTACGGAAAAATTAAATTTCCTGCTACTGCTGGAAACTATGATCCTAAAACACTTACTGCTGAAAAATCATTTAAAGCAGAAATTGAGTTAAATGACTCTACATATGTGATTAATCACACTTACTATGTGGTGAAGCCAGTAATACAAGTTAGATCAGCAGCTCTTTCAGCACTTTATATGAATTGTGGAAATGAACTTGATATACAAGTTCCAGCGTTGGGTACTTCTTATAATCCTTCGTTCTCTTCATCTCAGGCTACTGTAGTTAAAGGTAATAGAACAGGATTAGTAACAGTTATTCCTAAAGGTAGAAGTAAAGTAAAACTTTCTGTTAGCAACTCTGGCAATGTATTAGGTACTGAAACGTTCGATGTAAAGAAGGTTCCACCTCCATCTATACAGATTACCTCTAGAGGTAGACCGGTAGACTTTGAGAAAGGTGTTCCTGCCGCTTCTTTAACTACACTAAAGGTAAGTGCAGAGGCTGACGAGAACTTCGCAAGAGAAGTGCCTAACGATGCAAGGTATAGAGTCAGAAAAATTGAAGTGAAATTAGCGAGAGCTGGAAGACAAGTAAAAACAGCTACGTTTACTTCTGAAAATCTTGACTTAAGATCATGGAGAAGTCTCTTCAGAAAAGGAGATAACCTGATCGTGAAAGTAGAGAATGTTAGTAGAAGAACTTATCAAGGTGAAAGCGAGAGAGTTAAGCCACTAACAGAAATTTATAGCGTTCCAATAGATTAAGTTATATCATAATGAGATTGACAAAATTTTTAGCGGTTGTCTTAGTGGGTTTATTCACTGTACCAGTTTATGGTCAGTTGAGTGAAGTAGAGCAGTATAATCCAAATTCAATAGAGCCTATACCTCGGTATGAGCATTTGTTTAAAAGAAGAGTTTGGAGAACTATTGACCTTAAAGAGAAACAGAATAAAGGTTTCTTTGCAAGGGGAGGTGAAATTACCGCTTTTTTGTTAGAGGCAATTCAGTCTGGTGAATTATCAGATATCTATGCTAATGACTCCTTAACAACTAAAATGAGTAAAGATGAGTTTTTAGACAAACTTGTTTTTCAGGAAGGAATTCAAATAGATGCATGGGATCCTAATTTTGAATATTATGAAGGAGACCAGGTAAAATATGAAGGAAAAGTATACACTGCCATCTTTGATGAAGTAAATTCTGTACCTTCAGAATCTCCTGATGATTGGGAAGAAACTCCTGGTGTAGGTGATGATGTATTATTCTTACCTAGACAAATCACTTTGTTAAGAATAATGGAAGATGTGATTTTTGATAAGAGAAGATCACGTTTATATCATAAGATACAGTCTATTGAGTTAATTATACCTGCTTCGGAAACATTAGATGGTGTTCAATTACCATTAGCAGTGTTAAAGTATAAGGATTTGCATAAATTATTCAAGGCACATCCTGAAAGCGCAATCTGGATTAACAGGTACAATAGTGCTGAAAATAAGAATTTTGCAGATGCGTTTACCTTAAGATTGTTTAGAGCTTCACTCTTCAAATTTGAAAACCCTGATAACGATCCTATAATCGATATGTATCAAGGTAAGAGAATGGAAGCTGTGATGGCATCTGAATGGTGGGAAATGCAGTTGATGGAAAAAGAGCATAACCTTTGGGAGTACTAGTACTCTTAAGTACAATCTCATTAGAAATATAGAAGGGGCTTTTAGCCCCTTTTTTTATTGAGGTGGTTTAGTGTGACTATTGCTTTTTTTCTACCAATTATTTTTGCTAGCTCATCTTCAGATGAGTTTTTAATCTTTTCAATTGATTTAAAATTCTTTAAAAGGGAGTTTGCTGTCTTCTCACCTATTCCGGGTATATCCTCAAGACCTGTTTTAAACGTTGCATTGCTCCTTTTTAAACGATGGAAGGTAATAGCAAAGCGATGTGCTTCATCTCGTAGGTGTTGTAGAAGCCTTAATGACAGAGATTTTTTACTAATATGCAGAGGTATTGAATCTTCTGGAAAGTAAATTTCTTCTAATCTTTTAGCAATGCCAATGATTGGGATTTGGCCATAAACAGATAAATCTTTTAAGGCACTACATGCGCTGCTTAATTGTCCTTTACCTCCATCTATAACTACCAACTGAGGTAATGGCTCTTCTTCTTCTAACAATCGCTTATATCGCCTGTAAACAACCTCCTTCATTGAGGCAAAATCATCAGGACCTACAACGGTTTTAATATTAAAGTGACGGTAGTCCTTCTTAAAAGGTTTACCATTTCTGAAGCAAACCATAGAGGCCACAGGATTAGTACCCTGAAGGTTGCTATTATCGAAACATTCGATATGCAATGGAGGCTCTGTCAACTTAAGGTCTGACTGTAGCTTGACAACAGCCTCATTAAGCTTGTCTTTTGGTTTGGCTTTTACTTTCTTATGCTTGTACTCTAAAGAATTGCGGAGAGAAAAGTCAACCAACTTTTTCTTATCACCTATTTTAGGTACAATTACCTCTATAGTTTCCTCTAGCTCAAAGGCAATGTTTGATAATACTTCTTTATGAATGCTGTTATGCTTGTACCTGAGTTGAACTGCAGCAAATTTGATGATTTCCTCATCAGTCTCATCCAACTTATTTTTAAGCTCTACTGTGTTGCTTAAGATGATAGCACCGTTTTTAATCTGAAGATAATTTACGAAAGCTTTGCTATTACTCCGCGCCATAGTAAATACATCTAAATCTGACAATTTAGGATTCACCACGGTTGACTTAGATTGAAACTTATCTAGTAGATCAAGTTTGTCTTTAAAAAGCTGGGCTCTCTCAAACTCGAGGGCTTCTGCAGACAAACGCATTTTATCCTTAAAATAGTTTTTTACAACTGATAAATTACCCTTTAATATACTCCGTGCCTGATCTATTTCCTGATTGTAATCAGCCTCTTCTTGTAAATTTTCACATGGACCTTTACAGTTACCGATGTGATATTCCAGACAAACTTTAAACTTGCCAGATTCTATATTTTTCTTGCTCAAATTAAGCTTACAAGTTCTAATGGTATACAACTTTCTTAGTAATTCAAGCACATTTTTCATAGCCACTACGCTAGAGTAGGGCCCAAAATATTCTCCTTTGGTAGGATCAAATTTTCTTGTTGAGATGACTCTGGGAAACCTCTCATTGATAATACATAAATAGGGAAATGTCTTATCGTCTTTGAGGAGTATATTATATCTTGGCTGGTTTTCCTTTATAAGGTTATTCTCAAGTAGCAGCGCATCAAACTCAGAATTGGCGATTACACATTCAATATTCT
>NZ_SMMD01000863.1 GCF_009711475.1 Fulvivirga aurantia | reverse complement strand
CGAATTCTTTATCAATTATACGTCTACGTTAGCGTATTTAGCATTTTTCTCAATAAATTCTCTACGAGGTGCTACCTCATCGCCCATCAACATAGAGAACAAGTGATCTGCCTCAGCAGCTGATTCTATTGTCACTAATTTAAGGCTTCTATTTTCAGGATCCATGGTGGTCGTCCACAACTGCTCCGGGTTCATCTCACCAAGACCTTTGTAACGCTGAACACTCACAGATTCAATTTTTCCATCACCTGCCATCTCTTCAGTGATTTTTACGCGCTGATCTTCCGTCCAGCAGTAACGCTCATCTTTACCTTTTTTGAGTAAATAGAGCGGTGGCAATGCGATATATAAATAACCTTTTTCGATAAGTGCATGCATGTACCTAAAGAAGAAAGTAAGAATTAACGTACGAATGTGGCTACCATCAATATCCGCATCCGTCATGATTACGATTTTGTGATAACGAAGTTTCTCCATGTTTAACGCCTTATCGTCATCCTCAGTACCGAAGCTAACGCCAAGCGCTGTAATCATGTTTTTTATTTCATCGTTTTCGTAGATCTTGTGCTCCTGAGCTTTTTCTACGTTAAGTATTTTACCTCTGAGTGGTAGTATAGCCTGAAAGTTTCTGTCTCTACCCTGCTTTGCAGAACCACCTGCAGAGTCACCCTCCACAAGGTACAACTCACATATTTCAGGATCTTTATTAGAGCAGTCAGCCAGCTTACCAGGAAGCCCAGAGCCGCTCATTACGTTCTTTCTTTGCACCATTTCACGTGCCTTACGAGCTGCGTGTCTGGCTTGGGCCGCTACAATTACCTTAGAAACAATCTGCTTGGCTTCTTTAGGATTTTCCTCCAAATAATGTGTAAGCATCTCGCCCACTGCAGTATCTACCGCCCCACTTGCCTCTGAGTTACCTAGTTTGGTTTTTGTCTGACCTTCAAACTGTGGCTCGGCCACTTTAACAGACACTACGGCTGTAAGACCTTCTCTAAAGTCATCACCGCTGATCTCCACTTTTACTTTATCAAGCAAACCAGAACGATCTGCATAAGCTTTTAGTGTTCTTGTAAGGGCTCTTCTAAAACCAGAAACGTGCGTTCCGCCCTCTATGGTGTTGATGTTATTTACGTAAGAAACAACATTTTCACTGTACGATGTATTGTAGCTCATGGCCACCTGCACTGGAATTTCACCTTTTTCTCTATCCATGAAGATAGGTGAAGGAATCAACGCCTCTCTCGTGCTATCTAAGTATTCTACAAATTCTTTAAGACCTCCTTCAGAGAAGAAATCTTCACTTTTGGGATTACCATCATCATCAAGCTCTCTTAGATCTTTAAGGTAAATTTTTATACCTGCATTAAGATAAGCCAGCTCACGTAATCTTGAAGCTACCGTATCGAAAGTGTAGGTTGTTACATTAAAAATCTCAGGATCTGGCAAGAAGTAGATATCTGTACCGTTTTTGTCGGTTGTACCAGTTTCTTTTACCTGATATTTAGGCACACCACGCTCGTACTCTTGTTCGTAGATTTTACCATTTCTATGAACTGTGGCTTTCAGATGGGTAGAAAGTGCGTTTACACAAGATACACCCACACCGTGAAGACCACCAGAAACCTTGTAGGTGTCTTTATCAAACTTACCCCCTGCGTGAAGAACAGTCATTACAACCTCTAGTGCAGATCGGCCTTCCTTCTCATGAATATCTGTAGGTATACCCCTACCGTTATCGCTTACAGTTATTGAGTTGTTTTCATTTATAGTTACTGATATCTCATCGCAATAGCCAGCAAGTGCTTCATCAATTGAGTTATCAACTACCTCCCAGATTAGGTGGTGAAGTCCTTTTATTCCCACATCGCCAATGTACATGGCAGGACGCTTTCTTACTGCTTCTAAACCCTCTAGTACCTGGATATTACCAGCTGAATATTCTTTCTTCTTGTTTTCTTTATTATCACTCATAAGCTCAATTCAAAGTCCCTCAAAACTACAATATTAAATGGTTTTTTACATGCTTATTACTTGCATTATTACCAACTAATCATTTAGTTTAAAGTATGCTCAAACCCACGCTTCTAACCATACTTATTTTCCTGCTTGCGTCATCTCAATCATTAGCACAAATACTTCACATTGTGAATGGTAAAATAGCTACGAGACAACAGGTGGATTCATTGTTGAATACAAATGAACATAAACTATACCTTCAGGCTGTTGAAAGATTTGAAGCTTACCAAAGAATAAACAATAAGGACTCAGTTCTCCTACTTAACCTATCAAATGGTCGTTTAAAGGAAATTCCAGAATGGGTTTATAGATTTAAAAACCTTAAAAGTTTGAATCTTGCGCATAACAACATTGAGAAAATCGGCAGGCAAATCAAAAAACTAGATAGTCTTACCATTCTAAACCTGAGTAATAATCAAATTGGCAATCGTAAACTAAAAATAAAGCGAAACAAGAATATAAAAAGTGTTTTTCTCAATGATAATAATTTGAGCTCTCTGCCCCGGCAGGTCAGAAAATTTAAGAACTTAACAGATCTTAATCTTCGCAAGAATCATTTTACTGAAATACCCCTCTACCTTAAAAAAAATAAAAAATTAGAAGTCTTAAACATTAGTGAGAACTGCCTAATAATAGACAACCAAAACTTTAAGAAGTTGAGTGGGTTGACAACGCTTAGGCTCAACAAAACTGATCTCAATTACATACCTGAGAGCCTTTTTACCTTAAATAATCTAAAGGAGTTACAGCTAAATCACAACAACATAAAAGCTATTCCGGATGGTATTAACCACTTTAAGAAATTAGAACTTTTTTCAATCTACGAGAACCAAATAAAAGAAATTCCAGACGCATTTTTTAATCTGACAAATCTTAAACAATTAGATATCTACTATAATGATATTGAAGTTTTACCTAAGCAAATAAAGGCGTTTGAAAAGCTTGAAATTTTATACCTGTCAAATAATAAAATCTATTCCTTGCCAGAGGAGCTGGGAGATTTGCCAAACCTTAAGCGTTTGTATCTACATCACAACAGACTGACCAATATACCTGCCAGTCTCGCATCGCTCAATCAATTGGAGGTGCTAAGAATTAACAACAATTATTTTGCTGAAGTACCTGCTGTAATTCTAAATCTGAAAATGCTTAAAAATCTCGATTTGTCCGATAATAAGATTGAGTTTATACCACTGGAGTTCAAGGATTTTGAAAGATTGGAACTCTTTTATTTTCAGAACAACCCAATTAAAATAGACAACCCAAATAATGAGCACCTCAAGGAAACCCTATCTAAAATGAATAAACGAGGAACTGTAGTTAATCCGAGCACATTGGAATAAGATTTATGTAAATTAATAATTACCCACGCGCAGCATTACCAGAGTACAGGCCTCGAGTGTCTCAATGTTATTTTGTTCAGCTTTTTCAGCTAATTCGCGATTCTCAGTACCTGGATTGAAGATTATTCTTTTGGGCTTTAGCGAAAGCAAATAGTCGTACCACTCGGGTTGATTTTGAGGGCCTAAGTATAATGTGATGGTATCTATACCTTCAACATGCGGTTTTTGCCTCATATCTAGTATGTTTTCACCTGCAACCTCTCCCTTTTTGATACCTATTGGCACTATTTCATGACCATGCTCTTTAAGAAGTTCTGCTGCAAAGTAAGCATACCTTGCAGGATTGGTTGTAGCACCGATTATTGCTGTTTTTTTCATAAATTGATGTAATTATAAAACATTATTTGCAGGTATAACACGGTATCGCCTATCTTCGTTATTTTGTTCAATTTTAGTATTCATAAATGACCGAGAGTTTAAGTAAACCTCACTTTATTCCTTTAAACAAAATCACTGACAGAGGGGGTGATCTCAGCGTAATCGAAGACGACCTACCTTTTGCCATAAAACGGGTATTTTGGATTTATAATATCGAAGAAGAAATTACCCGAGGCTCTCACGCTCATCAGGATTCTGAGAAATGCCTCATTTGCATGCACAAGTCTGTGAAGGTAAAGCTTACAAATACCGAAGGGGAAGAATTTACTTTTGTGTTAGATAACCCATCCAAAGTACTTTATTTCCCAAAAATGCATTGGATTGACCTCACTTATGAAAAGGGAGCTATTCTAACTGTACTGGCTTCTACCACCTACGCTGAAGAGCAATTCATACACGATATCGACACATTTAAGAGAACAAAATGAGTCGCATCAAAGTGACCCATACATCAACCTCAAAGCGTGTAAGCAGCGATTCCTATTTATTCTATAACCCTAAGTTTTTAAATCTCAGGCACCATCAATTAGTTTGTAATTCACTGTTTGAAAATGATAAGCTCATTGCTCAAATTCATTTTAATTTAAGTGAAAATGAGGCGATAAGCTTACCATACGCTCCTTTTGGTGGTGTGGATATAAGTACTGCCGATAGTGGTCATGTCTCTCTGTTATTAGAAAAAGCGATAGATCACATCAGAAATACTGGTGCTATAGAAACAATAACAATCAAATCTCTACCTCAAGACTATAATTTACAACTCTTTGAAATACAGGATAGTACATTGAAAAATCTGGGGTTTGACGTAACTGCCAATGATTACATGCAGTATATCCCTATCACAGATTTAGACTTCAGAAATCTTATAGATTCAGATAAGAATCGCTATTTAAATAAATCTGAACAGCTGAAATTTGAAAAGCTTCCAAATCATAAACTCAAAGAGGCATATCGCTTAATAAAAAAAGGAAGAGATGATAAAGGCTACGCCTTAAGCATGACTTTGGAGGAAGTAGAAGATTTAGGCAAATCGTTTCCGGAAAATATCTTGATCTTCGGTGTGTTCTTAGATGAAGTTATGGTTGCTGCATCTATATGCATTAAGGTTAATAATGACATCTTATACGACTTCCATCATGACGATGATGCTAACTATCGCTCGCTGAGCCCGACTGTATTTCTCATACAGGAGATGTATAGATACTGCCAAAATAACCAGTATAAAATTTTGGACCTTGGAGGCAGTATGATAGATGGCAAAATCAATCAAGGGCTCTTTAACTTCAAAAAGTCATTAGGTGCCTTAGCTTCAACTAAAGTCTCTTATAGACTTAAACTGTAACTCCAAAGTATTGCTGAGCGATGGCTTCAGCACACCTTTCCCCATCCATTGCTGCACTTACAATACCTCCGGCATAACCAGCTCCCTCTCCACATGGGTATAATCGTTTTACTTCCAGATGCTCTAAAGTCTCACGGTCTCGTGGTATTCTGACGGGTGAAGAAGTACGACTTTCTACACCAACTATCTGAGCTTCGTTGGTCAAGTAGCCTTTCATTTTCTTCCCAAAAGCCTTAAAAGCCTGCTTCAGACTGGCGTTGATAAAATCTGGCAGAACCTCATCCATCTTTACAGATTTAAGTCCTGGTTGGTACGAAGTATCTAACAAGGCGCTCGATGCTTTACCATTAACGAAGTCAACCAACCGTTGTGCTGGTGCTGTTTGGTCATTGCCTGCCACCACGCATGCTTTTTGTTCCACTTCTTTCTGAAATTGCAATCCGGCCAGGTCACCAAAAGAACTATACTTAGCGATATCTTCTTCGTTTACAGCTACTACAATTCCTGAGTTGGCGTACTTAGAATCTCTTCTGCTAGGACTCATCCCGTTTACCACAACTTCACCAGCACTTGTAGCTGCCGGCACTATAAAACCACCAGGACACATGCAAAATGAAAAGACCCCACGTTTCTCTCCTTCATAATAGGTCTGATTGACCAGCGCATAAGAAGACGCTGGCAAATAATCGCCTCTTTCTGTATTACAGTTATATTGAATTTGATCGATGAGTTGCTGAGGGTGCTCAACACGAACGCCAAGCGCAAAAGGCTTAGATTCTATTTTTACTTTCTTGTCTTGTAAAATATGAAAGATATCCCTGGCAGAATGACCCGTTGCTAAAATCACACCTTTAGCTCTGATCTGATCACCGTTAGCCAGCCTAACACCTACCATTTCGCCTTTTTCTATGATAAAATCATCCACTCTGCAATCAAAATGTACTTCTCCACCTGCGGCTTCAATGCTTTCTCTGAGTGCGGTTACAACCTTAGGCAGTTTATTTGTGCCAATATGAGGGTGTGCCTCGTATAAGATTTTTTCTGTGGCTCCATGCTTCACAAGAATTTCTAAAACTCGCTGTACATCTCCGCGCTTTTTTGACCTTGTATAGAGTTTACCATCTGAGTAGGTGCCTGCCCCACCCTCTCCAAAACAATAATTACTGTCTTCGTTTACGATGTGCTCTTTATTGATAGCAGCTATATCTCTACGTCTGTCACGTACATCCTTACCCCTTTCCAGAATAATGGGTTTGATACCCAATTCGATCAGCCTCAAGCCAGCAAACAAACCAGCAGGACCGGAACCTACTACTATAACTGGATCCTTACTACTAACGTCAGTCGTGGGAATATCATAATTAGTTAGCGGTGGTGGTGTTTGGTCGTAGACCTCGAGAAGAACATTAACCCAGACCTGCTTTTTTCTCGCATCGATAGATCTGCGCGCTATTCTAAACTGCTTGTTTTCTCCAAATCTTTTACTCGCAATTCGGTTAAAAACATCATCATCAAAAGCCTCCTCAGGCTTTAATTTCATTTCGTAAGTTTTCATGTGTAAGGTTTTTATCCTTAAATATTATTTGCGGCCACGCTTTCCAAAAGAAAGAATATAGCCAAAATTGACTCCAAATGAAGGCTTGAATGTAATTTTTGATTGATCCAGCCCATCAAAAGCTCGCTTAAACTCCTGTGAAACACTAAAATTTCTATATCCGGTTCCCAGACTCACATAAGCATCAATAGTAAATCCTTTGTCTGCGGTATTTTGCATAAGACGGTAACCTAAGAGCACCGAGTATTCTACCTTTTGCTCAGAGGCGCTTACTTTTATTTCATTGCCTTGCACGCGTGTGCTCTCAATGTTTGCAAAATGACTGAGGTTTGTAAATCGCATTTCATGACCGAAATAAAGCAGACCAAACTTACTGTGCTCGTTATAAAATTTTTGTTTGAGTGCTATAGCGTAACCCCTGGTGTAGGTATCGTTAAGTGGCACATCATTGTCATTAGTATAAAATGGGTCGCGAATTCCTTCAAACTCAAACTCATGCCCTAATCGCTCCTGCATATAAAACTCTACTGCAAATGGTACCCGGCCAATAAATGATCCCAAGGGATTAATACTCATTATCACCCCTTGAAATTCATTGATTTTACTTTCGAAATACTTGATCTTTCTTCCTGTAAATTTGTAGTCTGCAACGCCATACTCCCGCTTTGGCCTGACGGCCTCTATCTCCTCTTCCTGCAAGCCTTCCTCATCATAAATAGGTTTGTAATACCCTGTGAGTGAGCCACTTTTATCATACAACTCCCAGCGTCCTACCTTCTTTCCCTCTTCTAAAGTTCCTTTGGTCTGCAAGGTGCCATCCGGATAGTAACCCAAGTACTCCCCGGTTCCTTCATTAAATTCACATTCCCCCTCAAGATCACCCCCTAAGTAATAATACTTCCACAAACCATCTCGCTTACCTTCTACAATGGATCCTCTTATTTTTAAACTACCATCGGTATAATACTCCTTATATATGCCAGTGCCATCTTTAAATATTGTTTCACCCTTTAGGCTTCCATCTTCAAAAAATACCCCCCAGTAACCAGATTTTTCACCCTCAACAAAAGCACCCTTTGAACTTTCTTTTCCGTTTGGATAGAAATAAACCCAATCTCCGTTGGCCTCCCCATCTAAAAACGCACCTGATGCAGATACATTTCCATTCCTATGGTAATAAGTCCACTCACCTGTTTTCAATCCATTTTCATATACTCCTTCGGCTTGCAGATTACCATCTTTGTAGAAATACTGCCATTTGCCTACATTTTTTAAACCTACCCTTGTGCCCTCGGCTCTCACCTCCCCAGTTGAATAGAATTCGGTAAACTGACCTCTTGCATTGGTGTAATTTACCTGTCCTTTAAGACTGCCGCTCTCATAATAATAGCGCCAGGGGCCTTCTCTTTTACTCTCTTTGAAAGCACCCTCTTCTTTTAATTCACCACTTTCGAAATAAATACGCCAATCTCCAGTTCTTTTATTATCGCTAATCTCTCCTTCCATGCTTTTATTACCACTTTCGTAGTAATATTCCCAGTACCCGTCATTAGAATTAGGCTCAAGTGTACCGGTCATTTTCAGTTTGCCGGTCTCGTAATAAAAATTCCAACTACCTACTGTCTCGTTATTAGAAAACTGACCCTGTGATTCGATATTACCATTGAGATAATAAGAAATGTATTTACCCTCAAGTATGTTGCTTATGGTGTCTTTTACCTGATACATTTCTTTGAGATTTTGCTTCTCATCGTCATGGTAACTGTACCTGGTAATTTGTGCCTGTGCGCTTATTGCACAAGCTATCAATATAACTGCGATATGTATCTTTAAAAACTGCAAACCTCTACTAATATACGTAGAAATAGAATATAAAGAGGTTGGCTATTTATTACTCAAAAGCTCTTTGAGCACCCAACTTTTGCCCCATTCTTCTCTTTCTTCATCTGTCCAGAGTTCAGGAAAGAAGATTATTTTTTGAAAACGAGGCGGTAGGAATTTTTGCCAGTTTGTACCTCCGGTGGCAGCAATATCATCAGGGTCTTTTTGAAGATATCTTACGGCAGATTTATAATGCGCTAAAGGCCATGAAATATTAACTAATGCATCGTAAGTACGCAGCTTTTCAACGATTTCTTCATTGCCCGCCTTGTCTTTAAAATTGGTTTGAAACACCTTAAGTAGGTTTTTATTCTTAAACGCTATGGCTCTGCCTAGAAATTGCTCAAAATACTTTTCCTCAAATTGTCTTAGCGTTAGTGTCTTTTTACCTGTGGCTAGTTCAGTAGCCCCATTCTTCCAGTAAATGTTTTCTAATAAATTTTCTGTGTTATTACTTGGCGAAAACTTAGATCGCTGCTTTACATCTACCAGATTATAAACGTCTGTCGATGATATTTCTATAAGGCGATACTGCGCAGACTGAAAACCACTGGCCGGCAAAAGAGACATCCTAAATTTTAAGAACTGATCCTTGTCCATCCCTTCCGTCATCACAGAAAAAGAGTTAGACAACACCTCAAAATACCTGATTAGCCGATCGAGTTTATTGATGAAATAATCTGCTTCTATATTTTCTTTATTGGCAATCTGATTGATCTCATGTAATGCCAGCTTAAAGAATATTTCTGTATGTTGATGATACCCTATAAAGATTAACTCATCTTCAAACCCTGTTTTTGGAGTCTGTAAACTTAATAAGGTATCTAAGTGGATATAATCCCAATAAGTCAGGTAGTCTGCGTATAGCAAACCATCCAAGTAAGAGGATATATCCTGACCCATTACCTCAAATTTGGCGTCCAGCTTTTTTATTTGTTCTAAAATCTTTGGGTCTATCTGCGACTCTTGCATTTGCTTACCGTTATACCGATCTGACCATGCATTTTACCGCATAAATTCAAAATCGTAAATCGTAAATGATTATTGTTGCGTAAATTTGAAATTTAAATACGAATAACCCAAATAATATATGTCGACCAATATTGTGAAAGAAGAAACGACAAGTAAAAAGGCTTCAAACGATTTATTTGAGTCTCCAGATTTTTATCAGATAGACGACCTACTTACCGAAGAGCACAAACTCATTAGAGGTTCAATCAGAGATTTTGTTAAAAAAGAGATCAGTCCTTATATCGAAGAGTGGTGCCAAAACAACCACTTCCCATCAGAAATTGTCAAGAAATTTGGTGATATAGGTGCTTTTGGCCCTACTGTACCTACAGAGTATGGCGGAGGTGGTTTAGACTATATAAGCTATGGCCTTATTATGCAAGAAATTGAGCGTGGCGATTCTGGCATGAGATCTACCGCTTCTGTGCAGGGATCACTTGTTATGTACCCGATCTATAAATTCGGGTCGGAAGAGCAACGCAATAAATTTTTACCAAAACTAGCCTCTGGTGAATTTTTAGGATGCTTCGGACTCACAGAACCAGATCATGGTTCTAATCCAAGTGGCATGGTTACTAATTTCAAAGATATGGGTGACCACTACTTGCTTAATGGTGCCAAAATGTGGATTTCAAATTCACCGGAGTGTGATATAGCAGTAGTTTGGGCAAAAAATGAGGAAGGAAGAATACATGGCCTGATTGTAGAAAGAGGAATGGAAGGCTTCTCTACTCCGGAAACTCATAACAAATGGTCTTTGAGAGCAAGCTGTACCGGTGAGTTGGTATTTGACAATGTGAAAGTGCCTAAAGAAAATCTACTTCCTGGTAAAAGTGGCCTTGGTGCTCCTATGATGTGTCTGGACTCTGCAAGGTATGGCATCGCATGGGGTGCAATTGGCGCAGCTATGGACTGCTACGACAGTGCAAGAAGATACGCTACAGAAAGACAGCAATTCGGAAAGCCAATCGGCTCTTTCCAGCTTCAGCAAAAGAAACTATCTGAAATGCTTACAGAAATAACCAAAGCACAACTACTTAACTGGAAGCTTGGTAAAATGATGGATGAAGGCAAAGCTACTACGGCTCAGATATCTATGGCAAAGCGTAATTCTGTAGAAACCGCACTTAATATTGCACGAGAAGCAAGACAAATGCATGGTGGAATGGGAATTACCGGTGAATACTCAATGATGCGACATATGATGAACCTTGAGTCTGTAGTGACCTATGAGGGTACTCATGATATTCACTTGTTGATTCTCGGTGCCGAGATTACAGGTATACCGGCTTTTAAGTAACAGTATCAAAAATCATAAACAACAAAGGCTCACATAATGTGAGCCTTTGTTGTTCCAAAATTTTACAAGTATTACTGTGCTTGCACGTAGGTTTTTATTGTTACACGCTGCACAGGGTTTCTTGGGTCATTTGAATAAATCGTCACAGACTTCTGCTGATTACCCTTTCTGCCGTAAGCATCAAAAGCTACCTCTAACTCAACTGATTTCCCTGGCTTAACCGTTTCTTTTTCAACCTCAGCAGTTGTACAATCGCAATTAGAGTCCACTTTTCTAATCTTTAGTGGTGATTGACCGGTATTCGTTAACACAAATTTAGTATTCACCTTACTATCTTTTGAAATCTTACCAAAGTCATGGGTAGTGCTTTCTATTTTAAGCTTTGGAGCGTCTTCCATTTCCTCCGGAGTCAAAGGTGGGAAATACTCCAACACAGTGGCAAAAACCGAAACTGATTTCTGAGCCAGGTCTTCTGACTGATCGGTATAAAAATTCAGATTATCGTTAGAGAATCCTAAATCGTTTTTCAGTTTTCCATTGTAGCTCACACTAATCTGACCTTTTGCCTTTGGCTCAAGTGTTTGCGGCTCAAAGCTTACAGAAATGTATTTTGGCCCTTCCATTTCCTGCTTAAATGTTATTGCTGAATCTGTATCATTATATACCTCAAATGTTTTTACTGTTGGCTCATCTGTAGTATATACTTTGCCCATATTCAAAGATCGATACTTCACCCGAAGCCCGTTCATAGATACGGGTAGTTCTTCTTCTATCGATTTCGGTTTTGGCGTTACATTGCCTTTTATATATAGTCTAATAGGCTGATCGTTATAATCTGTAGTAATTGTGAGGCTTTTATTAAACTGGCCTGGTCTGTTTCTAGGGTTATACTGAGCTTGTACAAAACCAGACTCACCAGGAGCTACTGGTTCTTTGCTCCAATCGGGTGTGGTACAACCACAAGATGCTTTCACATTGAGTATAGAAATAGGTTTCTCGCTATTATTTATGAACTTAAACTCATGAATAATTGGCCCATCTTCTTCTTTTACTGTTCCAAAATCAAACTGTTTTTCCGAAAAAGTAATCTCCTCAGCCAACTGACCATATACTGAAGATGACAAACACAGAATTAAAAATACAACTATTGCTCTCATGGATTTTTTAATTTAAAGACAAACAAAAATAATAAAAACCATGGTTTCGCAAGAAGAAACCG
>NZ_SMMD01000651.1 GCF_009711475.1 Fulvivirga aurantia | reverse complement strand
TTACTAGCTCTTTTTACCTTTAGCTTAGTTTTTACTGCTTGTGGAGATGATGATGAAGCTCCTAGCTATGAGCTTTCTCTGTTTTTAGGCGAGTGGAAGCTTACAAATTCAACAGATCCTGACTATAAGTCATGTGAAAATGATCCACCAATACTCACAATAACTGAAAATAAACTAGATGTTGCCGTAATAGATACTTCTAATGGGTGTAATGCTGGAAGTGCATCTCTTGACTATACGTTTACCGGACAAGCTTTTACAACAACTGTATTCGGATTTGAAGTTGTATACAATATACAATCAGCTTCTGAAACAGAGTTTTCATGGAAGGATAATGCAGCTGGTTATACCGAAACTTATGTAAAGGTTAACTAAAATGACAAAGAAGAAGTTGCTTATAGTAACTTCTTCTAAATATCCCACTCATCATTAATGATGGTAATGGCGTGATGGGCTGTCAGGTCAAACTGACAAGGAACTACTGAAACATAGTTATTGGCTATCGCCCACTCATCATTATCTTCACCTTTGTCGTGATTAACAAAGTTGCCTGCCAGCCAAAAGTATCTTCTCCCATGAGGGTCAAATCGCTGGTCAAATTCTTCCTGCCATTTGGCGTTTGCTTGTCTGCAAATTTTCACTCCTTTTATATCTTCATTACGCTTTGGTGGAAAATTTACGTTTAAAGCGACACCTTTGGTAAGCCCCTTATCCAGCACCTGTTTGGCAATCTTCTTTACATAATCTCTGGTATGAGAAAAATCTGCGTCAGAAGAGTAGTCACATAAAGAAAAGCCGATAGCCGGTATGCCTTCAACAGCCGCTTCAATGGCTGCCGACATAGTGCCTGAGTATAAAACACTGATAGCGGTGTTGCTCCCGTGATTGATTCCTGACACTACGAGATCTGGCTTGCGATCTTTGAGTACAAAGTGTTTGGCCATCTTTACACAATCGGCCGGAGTGCCACTACATTCATAGGCTGTCACACCTTCAAAAATGTCAGTTTCTTCTAACCGCAGTGTATTACCTATCGTAATGGCATGCCCCATACCAGATTGAGGTCCATCTGGAGCAACAACAATTACATCGCCCAACTCCTTCATGATACCCACAAGGTTTCTAATGCCTTTCGCTGTTATACCGTCATCGTTAGATACAAGAATCAAAGGTTTTTTATCGGCCATAAAATTAGTCTTCGTATAGTGAATTGTAGTAAGAAACAATCTTTATCAGATCACCTCTACGGTCTGATCTGAGATGATTTGATTTGATAAATTTTTTAATTTCAGATGACTTTCTGCTCATAACACCTCTAAGCAAACTATTTTTCTTCCCATCAAATTGGATAATTCTCCCTTCATCGGTGAGGAAAAAATGTGTGAACACCAATTCCAGTCTGGTATAACTTCCAGCTACTGCCGATGGATAATTAGTGACCTGATACTCTATCGCCTCTCGGCCGAGGAGTGTCAGTTTTTTTCCTTCAAAAACCAGTTCAAATATTATGGGTGCCTGATAGTCTCCGGTAAGACCAAATGGCAGCGTGTAAAATTGTCGATAACGGTTAGACAGCTTATCGAAAATCTCAAAATGCAATAGTTTGCGAGCAGTGAATGTTTGAATTGTTCGTTGGTCGGTAGTGAACTGTACTAAATCAGTTTCCAGATCGTACTTAACTAAACCTGTTAAAGAATCACCTTGTGCCAGTACTACCTCACCTTCATGCCAAACTTCTGAAGGGAACTGCGCCCTTGCTGTGAACGCAGAAAAAACGATGAGTACAAGTACAAAAGCTCTCTTCACTTATGATTTATCTCTTAAAATTTGGTGGCCCATTTTATCACGCTTGGTCTGTAGATATTTTTCGTTATGCTTATTGGGCTCAATTTCTATCAATACGTTTTCTACAATTTCCAGACCATAACCTATAAGACCTACACGTTTTTTAGGGTTATTAGATATTAATTTTATTTTCTTAACACCCAGGTCTCTTAAAATCTGAGCTCCCACACCATAATCTCTTTGGTCCATTTCGAAGCCAAGCTTAGCATTCGCCTCTACGGTATCAAGTCCTTCTTCCTGCAATTTGTAGGCTCTCAATTTATTTACAAGGCCAATGCCACGCCCCTCCTGATTCATATAAATTACCACACCTTTGCCGGCTTTCTCTACCATTTCCATAGCGGCATGTAGTTGACCTCCACAGTCGCAACGGCATGAGCCAAATATATCTCCTGTCACGCATGAGGAGTGAACCCTTACCAGAACAGGTTCATCCGGCTCCCAGCTTCCTTTTGTAAGTGCCAGATGGTTATCACCTGTATTAGTTTGCTCGTAGGCTGTTAGTTTAAAATCACCGTAGTCAGTGGGCATATTTACTTTTTCCACGGCTCTTTTAATAAGGCTTTCTTTATCTACACGGTATTGAATTAAATCTTGAATAGAAACCAATTTCAATCCAAATCGCTCAGCAACTCCGACAAGGTCTGGTAGACGAGCCATCGTACCATCCTCATTCATTATTTCTACTAATACGCCCGCAGGCCTAAATCCTGCCAATCTTGCGAAATCGATAGCAGCTTCGGTGTGTCCTGCTCTTCGTAATACACCTCCCCTTTTGGCTTTGAGAGGAAAGATATGACCCGGCTTACCTAGCTCCTCAGGCTTGGTATCGGGGTCTGCAAGTGCTTTAATAGTTTTAAATCTGTCGTGGGCTGAAATTCCTGTGGTACAGCCATGACCAATGAGGTCGATTGATACTGTAAATGGGGTTTCGAAAGCTGCGGTATTTCTTCCTACCATCAACTCTAAGTCGAGCTCTTCTGCTCTATCTTCGATTATTGGCGCGCAGATAAGACCGCGACCATGTGTAGCCATAAAGTTGACAATGTCAGGTGTAATGCACTCAGCAGCACATATAAAGTCACCCTCATTTTCACGATCTTCATCATCTACTACAATGATTACTTTACCGTTTTTAATATCTTCAATTGCATCTTCGATGCTGTCAAGCTTTATGTTATTGTTATTCTCTGCCATGGATGATTTTTAGATGCACAAAAATAGTCTTTTATAAAGTACTATCTAAAACTGTACTGGTGAATCAACAATTTTTTTCTCAGAGATGTTCGCTTGTGTACTTATGCGATAAGAAAGTAAGGCATTTGTCACGAAGGGGACTAAAACAAAATATCCCTTGAAGACCTGGCTCCAAGGGATATATCGTTGTCTATAGTTGGCTTTATGATTCAATTATAGTGATATGCAGACAAATGGCAAACTAGCGTTAGTTAAGTTGCATATTTTACGGACGAAATGCATTTATTGCCGTTAAACTGCAAAATCAGCGGGTAACTACTATACCCAAGGCTTTCGCAATTTCCATTTCAGACTTTTTGAGCTCTGCATGTATCTTAAATAACTGATCCTGCTCTTCTTCCGAAGTAGCCACTTTAAGCTTAGCCATATTATCAGCAATCAATTTCTGTATAACTCTAAACTTAAGTCTAAGCACGTTACTTAAGACTACACTCTCAAGCACATCATCTTCCTCAGGTACAAAAATTTGAAATTTATCATTCCAGTTTGGGCTTACTTCCCAGCGCTCGGTCACCAGGTCTGCCACCTCTTTCTTTATTTCAGGAGACCCATTGGCAATCAAATACTGACTATCAACTACACGTCCCTCAGCCAATTGTTCTTTAAAAATATCAACGATCTCTTTATAAATAGGTGTGATAAAGCTTACATCTTCCAGCTCCTGAAGCAGGTAATTACATAATTTAAACTCCTCCTCAATATCGTTGAATCCATAATTGATTAAGATTCTCACACTTTCGCGTTCTTGCAGAGAGATGAGTTTATCATTATTTATTGGCTCTTTTTCAGTGTTTTGCTCAATAAAGGCTTCAATTGACGCACCTCTCTCCTCCTGTTGTCTTTTGGCTATATCAGATTGCTGACGCTTTTCCTTAAATAGAAGCTTGTTCATTTCAGCAAGCAGGATGGTCTCCTCAATATCTAGCAGAGAAGAAGACTCTTTAAGATAGACTGCTCGTTGCACAGGGTCAGGTATCTTGGCTATACTACCGACTATTTCCTTTATAGATGCAGCCTTTTTTATCGGGTCTTTAGAAGCCTCATCGGCATACAGGCCTGCCTTAAATTTGATAAAATCAACCGTATTGTCTGCTAAAAATTGCTTAAATGCGGTAGTACCCAACTTTTGCGAATAGCTGTCAGGGTCTTCACCTTCCGGGAAAACCACTGTACGCACATTCATACCCGCTTCAAGTATCATGTCGATACCTCTTAAAGAAGCTTTTAGACCTGCAGCATCACCATCAAAAAGAACGGTAATATTCTTAGAAAATCGGCTTATAAGCTTCACCTGATCCTCCGTAAGCGAGGTGCCGGATGAAGACACCACATTATCAATATCAGACTGATGGAGAGAGATAACATCTGTATACCCCTCTACCAGGTAGCAATTATCTTCTTTGCGAATGGCATGCTTTGCCTGATAGATGCCGTAGAGTATTTTACTTTTATGATAAACCTCACTCTCAGGAGAGTTGAGATACTTTGGCTTATCATCTTTCTTTAATGTACGCGCACCAAAACCAACAACTTTTCCGGATATATTGTGGATAGGAAAGATAACTCGTCCCCTGAAACGGTCATATTTCTTGTCTTCACTTTTTACAACAAGAAGTCCTGCTTTTTCCAGCAATTCCTCACTGTAAGCTTTAGATTCTGCCTCTTTATGCAGTGCACTCCACTCATTGAGGCTATAACCCAGCTCAAATTTATCGATGAGTTTTTCATTAAAGCCTCGCTCTTTAAAATAGCTAAGCCCTACCGAGCGCCCCTCATCACTTTGCTTAAGCTTCTCTTTAAAAAATTCGTTGGCGAAACTAAGGACTATGAATAAACTGTCTTTTTCATTTTGCTTTTCTGCCTGCTCATCAGATTGCTGCTCTTCAATAATCTCGATTCCGTATTTTTGAGCCAGGTGTCTTATAGCCTCAAGATAATTGAGACCATCATGCTCCATAATAAAGTTTATAGTATCACCTGATTTGCCACAGCCAAAGCATTTATAAATCCCTCTTTCCGGTGTGATAGAAAACGATGGGGTTTTCTCATCATGAAACGGGCAACAAGCCCAAAGGTACCTACCACTACCCTTTCGCCTCAGCGTTACAT